>JAGQUY010000284.1 GCA_020438245.1 Bacteroidota bacterium | reverse complement strand
TCGCCCATGGGCATGGAATAGTCGATCGTCAGCAGCACCGGCCTTATCGCATTGACCATGCGGCCGTACCCGACCTGCGTCGTGACTCCGAAGTCGTACCCAAAATCGGCATACACGAGGTTGCCCCCCGTTCCGTTGAATGACTTCCAGTTGACATTCTGTGCCTGGAGCATGGTCATCGTCGCGCTTCCCAGGATTACTATTAAGAGCATCGTTCGCATGTTCGTTTCCTCCTAACTTACGGTTGTATCAAACTTGTCAGATAGTTCTTTGCAGGCGGATAAAATCGTTCCCACGCGAAGTACGTAAATTCATGACCGCTTCCCGTTACTTCCTTCAACTCGGCGTTCGGGAACGCCGATGCTACTTTCTGCGCATAGTCCGCACCATACGCTTTGTTCAATTCGCTGTACATGAAGAGTACTTTCGTTCCGTACTGACTGAGGTTCGTCGTGAAATCAAAACCGTGCTTTTGCCCGTACTCAAACGACGCCTTGTTGCATACCGCCCCCGCACGCCAGAATGGCTCCAGTCCTTCTATTCCCAGCTTGTTCCCCTTCGTGAAACTGGCCGCCGACTGCAGGGCGGCTTTGTAGTCAAGAACCCTGTGATCGTCACCGGTAATGAATTGGTCCAGATAAACAAAGTCGTTGCTGGTTTCGTCGAAGATATCCAGCTTCTGCCATCGTCCGATGTACCCCTTGGTATCATGCCAGGTCAGGCCGCCGGGTTCGGCAAGAACCAATCCGCTGACAGCCGTCGGATTTTGATTAACGTAGGCCGTAGCAAGCATCGCGCCCCATGAATGCCCCAGCAGGAATACCTTTTGGGAAGGATCAACTTTGTAATACTGGATAACGGCATCCAGATCGTCAATGAATAGCTGTATGGTGTATATATCGTCGCCATGCCGCTTGGAAAGTCCGCAGCCGCGCTGGTCGTACAGGACAACAAAGAAGCCGTCGTTGGCGAACGCTGCGCAGTTTAGCAGGTAACGATAGTCCCCTCCCGGCCCGCCGTGCAAAACAACGAGCATGGGATCGCCGGGACTGCCGAAGGCTTCGGCATGAAGCTGTGTTCCGTTCACGAAGATTGAAGGCAGCGAGTTGTCTTCGTCGACGGTTCGCGGGACGAGCAGGCCGGGTTCGTTCATTTCATGGGTCTCACATGAAGACCAAACAGGCATCAGCAAATATCCGACCATTACGAGTGCCTGAGTAAGAAGAACAACTGGATTCGTTGTTTTCATGGTTACTCCTTTTCTACGTTAAGAACATTCTACGTTGTCTTGAGCAGGCATCGCGATTCCTACGGCCCGTGTTTCAGTTCTCTTCCACATGGATTGCTCCTCACTTCAACCACAGATACACCGACATCGAAAGCAACATCAGGCTGAGGATCAGGATCATGACAAGAAAGAATCGCTCGGTTTTCATGGATGCCACCCTGCATTCATATAATTAGAAACTTACTCCTACCTTGATCGAGAACGAGTTTACCTTGGCGATGTTGTACTCAGCGGCAATCCTCGCGACAGAAATTTGGGCAACTGTGCCTACCGTGCCCATCAAGCCAAGAATATGTTCATCGCCAAGATGTACGGCGGAAGTCTTTTCATGCGAATTTGCAAAGTACGTTGAAACGCCTGCATAAGGCGAAAGGGAAGCCCATTTGCGTACGACTAATTTCTTACTCGTCAACAAGTCCAGACCATATACTGAAAAGTCCAGGTCCTTGGGACCAAACAGCGAAACAACACTTGCGCGGGCGGCAACATCCCAATCGTTCTTCGCCTCATGGATCAAATTGTATTGAATCTGTCCGCCCCAAAAACCGTAATTGGCATCCGGGTTTTTCGTAAAATAGCCGCCTACATCGATCTTATCGGTTACGCCCAACCTGAAAATCAGCCCCGGAAACTTCAATCCGCTTTTTTCCGACAGCCAATGGGTGGAATCAGGGTGAACAAACGTATTGTTCCATGCATCATCCGAGTTGTCGATACCGGTTTTCCATTGCACCGCCGACAATTCAAATTTCCAGACACCCATCGGTCTTGCATCCGTCATAGCACGAAAATAGGTTACCAGACCGGCTTCCTCCGTGAACTGATGCCATGCTTTTTGAGTCAGGGAGGGATCAAGCTGAAAAGAACATTCCTTCCACTTTGGATTCACATGCAGCGTTGGCCTCCGGCTGCCGCCGCCATGGGCGAAACTCGCCGATGTATTCGATATCAGCAGCACAAGGGCAAATAAAGCATTGATAATACGGTGTTTCATGGAAATTCTCCTTCTTTCTGTTGAACTGGTTACAAGTGAACCTATTGATAAATTTGATTTTAACTTCATTACTGGTCCTCTTTGTTGTCTTCTCTTCGAAAGATACCCAAAGACGACGCCCGGATCGCTTCAGCTTGGAAGGTGGATCAGCGGTTATGGTTCGCGCGTGCAGGCTGACACGAGGAATGAGTTACTTTGTGATTGGGATCACCGGAACAGGTACTACATGCCCTTTCGTTTCAAATAGAAAGGGCCAATCCCGTTAGAGGTGGAACCGCCTTCGGCGTGGCCGCTTCCTCTTTTGTAGAGAATTTGTCACGTTGACAAAAGAGGGACCGGTGAAATTGGAAGAAGGTGGAGCTTCGAAGGTTTTCTTAACAAACGACGATTACTTTATCGTCGCAAAATACTCCGACGGGGTCTGCCCGGTAGCTTTCTTGAAATAGCGGTTAAAGGAAGATTTGGAGTTAAACCCGCACTCAAACGCGAGCGCAAGCAGGGTCAGGTTGCGTTTCTTGGGGTCAGAGGCCAGTTTCTTGAACTCGGCGATCCGGTACTGATTGACAAAGTCGTAGAAGTTCTTCTTTTCTCGGTCGTTGATGACTTGGGACAGATAATTGCTGTGGACGTCAAGTTTTGCGGCAAGGTCGTCGATGGAAAGATCGTTTTGACGATGGAGGCCTTCCTTCTCCATCAACCGAATGAGCGATTCATATAGTTCTTCCGCCGCTTCTTTCGACAAACCCGATTTGGAATATTTTTCCCTAGGTTCCTTCGGCGTGGTCCCGACTCTCGAAACGATTCTCTCCTGACGGATACCGAAAAATCCGATCAAAAAAACAAATATCGTCACACCGGCATACAAGACCTCATCGGAAACCAGGATCAACAGCCAGATGACGCCCAATCCCCAGGTCAGGATGCGTAGCCACAACAGATCGACCTTGTCCTGATAGGAAAACCGATCAAGAACACTCCGGTGGTGCCGAGCCAGGAGAAAAATCGACCAACCGATATATACGATGCCAGACAGCTCGATGGCGGCAATTCGGATCGCTTCAAAGGTTTCATAGCCCGCACCGCCGCTCCGGTAGATCGCGATCTTCTCCTGTGGAGACAGCAGGAAAAACGGAATGAGATACAGATAAAGAAGCAACGTCGGCAGGAAATGCAGCACAAGAAGCTTGCGGCTCTCGGGCAGCTGCCCCGTCAACGAACCGACATACCAGTAGAGAAAAACACCCTGCATAAGCGGCAGTGGTCTTTCCACACCCAGCAAAAAAGGATAGTTGAACGCCTCCCCGGCAAAAAACAGATAGGCGAAGAATAACAGCACTGCGATGGAAAAGATCCAGACGGCGAGGATGATGTCCTCTTCGGCTTTTTCTTTCTTGCTGATGAGCAAAAACTCGATCAGTACTGCGATGCTTATTCCTGCAATAAATATCATCGGCTTGGTTAGGTTACGTTGAAGCGGCTGGCTGAAAATATAACGTTTCCATACTCAATTGCTCAATTTGTATTTTTAGGAATTCGCTTTTCTCCAAAAAGGTATTTTTCTCCGGCCGCGATGGTCAATCTTTTCGCCACGTGCTGATTCTGCTTGGGAGCGCATCATCGCCGCACTCTTGACATATATGCTTCAGCCTTTCATGTGCACCCTTCCATTCCAAATCACCTACGGTCTCTTTGATCGGCACGTCCACTCGCAGCGTCGCCAGCTTGCGATACAACATGGCTTCTTTTCGTTGTTGCGACAGGTTCTGCGCCAGTCGATCTGCCCCGCGGACTTTCAGCTTCCATTTGGACGGATCATCCGGAATAGACTCGATGTGCTTGAACTTGGCAAGAACCACGGACGCGGATTTACTTCCCCAACCGGGAATCCCCGGATACCCGTCTGCCGCATCTCCGACAAGGCCAAGATAGTCCGGAATCGATTCCGGTTTGACCCCGAATTTCTCCACTACACCGTCTTCATCCAGCACGATGTCCCTCCGCCGGTCCCAGCAGACGACTCGTTTGCCGGTTACCATCTGCGCCAAATCCTTGTCCGGCGAACAAATGACGATCTGCTCGACGCTTTTGTTCTTCGAAAACTTTGCCACACCGCTGGCGATGCCGTCGTCTGCCTCGAAATCGATCATCGACCATACGGTAAGTCCCAGCGCCGACACGGCCTCTTCAGCCAGCGTGAACTGCGAAAACAAATCCGGATCCATACCTTCGCCCGTCTTGTATCCTTCGTAGAGCGTATTTCGAAAGGACTCGATGACCGTATCGAAGGCGCAGGCGACATGCGTTGCTCCGGAATTCAGCAACACAAGCAGGCTTCTGAGGAGGCTCAACGTCGCGCCGACTTCCCTGCCGTCCGGAGATTTTTTGGGAGGTGCTCCGTAATAATTACGGAACAGTTCATACGTTCCGTCTACCAGATGGATTTTTTTTGGCAA
>JAGQUY010000283.1 GCA_020438245.1 Bacteroidota bacterium | reverse complement strand
ACATGCGAAATGAAGAAACATCCCCCGCAGAGTTCAAGTACTTCACGAGTCAAGAGGCCGCGAGGATACTTGGAGTCAATGTTTCGACCATAAAGCGCTGGACAGATGAAGGCAAACTCGAGTGTATTTCCAGCCCTGGTGGTCACCGGAAGTTTTTGATCAGCCATTTAGCACGCTGTCTGGAAACCTACAAGACTGGTACCTCCAAGGTCAATCTGTTTCCAGTGGAAAACGAAGCGGATCTTGAAATCAGTCATCGCATCCTCAAGCGGGACTTCCCGTTTTTGACCGAATATGTTCTTAATCACGCGCTTGAATGTCGTAGGGAGTTGATTCAGCAAGTGCTAAACGGACTCTATTTGGCTCAAGTACCCCTGCATGAAATTTACGACAAAATCATGGTTCCTGTGCTCTATCGGATCGGCAGGGCTTGGAATGATGGCCACATCACAGTGGCAAGAGAGCATCTTGCATCCCAATGCATAAAAGACACCCTGATCCGACTGCAGGGCATCATTCGAATTCCAAGGGAAAAATCGGGTACAGCCATCTGTGTCAATCTTTCAGACGAGTTGCACGACATCGCGCTCAAGATGATCGACCACCTATTGGAGCTAAAAGGACTGACCGTTCTATTTTCAGGGCAAATGACCCCGTCTGAAGATTTGGAAGAGCTGATTTCCGATGTCAAGCCCGATCGGCTCTACATCTCCAGTACTGTTGTGCGTAACGTACCTGAATCTCAGATAGAATTTGACAGATGTTGTGTTGCTGCAAGAGCCCACGGAGCTTCCATTTTCATCGGCGGATCAGGCTTTAATCTATTAGCTGCCGATCATGACTGCATCCGGCTGAATACGTTCAAAGAGGTTGCCGAGGTTTAGCTGCAGCGACTGCATTGTCCGTTTTTCGTAATCGGATGATGTGCGTCCAGTGGAGGAATTTCATGATTGGAAAAGTGGGATCCCATTCAAACCACCGAACCGCAAAATTGGCCCGATTGGGATATTTGTGATGGTTGTTTTGGAAAAGCTCGCCGAGTAAAAAAACATCCCAAAACATCGTATTTCTTGAATTGTCTCTGTTGTCGAAATTGGCGTACCCATACTTGTGTCCGCACCAATTAACGATGGCCCCGTGTATAGGACCCATGATGAAATATAGCGGAAGCAGCAAGTACATCCACCACTCCGTCGCAAAGAAATAGTAAAAGACAAAATAACCAATCCCCCAGGAAATACGGACAATCCAATTGGTGGAAAGCTTGTCAAGCAAAGACCACTCCGGAAAGGACCCCATAAACTCGCTTGCAGCTCTTGTTTTTCCCGACAAATATCCCACGTAGATTTTGTATGTTTGTCCCATCATAGAGAACACATCTTTGAAAAAACGAGGAGAATGGGGATCCTTTTCGGTATCGCTGAATGCGTGATGCATACGGTGCATAATGGCATAGGCACGCGGATTCAGAAACGACGACCCCTGGCTCAGGAAGGAGAACAAATAAAAAAATCTTTCCCAAAACCTGGACAGGGAGAACATTTTGTGAGCTGAATACCGATGCAGAAAAAAACTCTGCGAAAAGAGAGAGAAGTACCAGTGTCCGAGAAAAAACAAAGTAATTTCCATTCAATGACCTGTGATTATGGTTGTTGAAAATCTGGTGCAAATACCCGGTAAACCGCTTTGACAAAGTTGTAAAAATACATTAACTTGGGCAACGAAAAAAGGGCCTATGCGATTCAATAAGAAGTTCATTCTCGGTTTGCTGTTGGAGTTCGGCGGAATGCTGACGGCGCTCTACTACATAGGTGATTACCGGACCATGCCCATTGTCTATTTCTGGCTTGGCATGTTGGCGGGTCTGTCTGGGATCTTCCTTCTTTTCAAAGGTATAGAGTCTCGTCGAACACCCTAGCGTTCCGGTGCCACAAAACCTTCCGGAGCAGTCCCCTGATCCCGAAACAAAAACTCCTCGATTTGCTGTTTGAAGATCTCATCGGTCCGGGGATCCATGAGGTTCAATCGATATTCATTCATAACCATCTTGAAGTGATCTTCGAACATTTTCCAGGCATCCTTGGAAACGTGTTCATACACCCGCTTGCCTAACTCTCCCGGAATAGGTGCGCGGTCGAGGCCCGGCAGCTCCCTTTTCATCTTGATGCAGTTTACCATTCGACTCATCGTAAAATCTCCCTATCTCGGAAGTTCAGAATAGCGAAATCGTCTTGAAAACTCAAGTCTGGGTCTCCCTTTTTTCCCAAAAACCAACTTTTGTCCACAAATCCAAGGATAGCCGGCCTGTGTGAAATCGCCAGAATGGTCTTGGAACGGAACACGGTAAAAATCACTGAAAGAACTTGTATTTCGGTGGCTTCATCAAGTGCAGAGGTCGGTTCATCAAGCAGAATGATTTCCGGATTCCTCAGCAGAAGCCTGGCAATGCTGAGTCGCTGTTTCTCTCCTCCCGACAACGTTTGTCCTTGATCCCCAAGAAGGGTATCCAATCCAAGTGGTTGTGATTCAAACCAAGCTTGCAGACCTGCTTGGTTCAGCGCCTGAATCAACGCCAAGTCGCTCCTTTCGACGCCAACGCAAAGATTATTCCGGACTGAATCCTGAAAGAGGAAGGTTTCTTGATTGATTACTCCGAATAGTCGGACCCTTGATTGGGGACAGATCTCGTGGACCGGAATGGAGTCAAGCAAAATAACCCCGGAAGTGGGTGTCAGCAGTCCGGTCAGCAGGTCGAAGAGCGTTGATTTACCAATCCCGCTGTCCCCGAGAACCGCAAGGTGATCGCCTGGTCTCAGAATTCCGGAGAAATCTTCCAGAATGGGGGGCATGGTTGATCCATATGCGAACGTGACCTCTTTCAAGATCAAGGAATCGGAAAACGCATCGAGACGGGTCCTGCCCTGCTTTCTTTCAAACGGATAAGCATT
Source organism: Bacteroidota bacterium (assembly GCA_020438245.1). Lineage (GTDB taxonomy): Bacteria > CLD3 > CLD3 > SB21 > SB21 > JAGQUY01. The sequence continues at coordinate 133 of JAGQUY010000283.1, read as the reverse complement.
CAGCGACTCACCCAACTGTTTCGTTTCAATCTTTAGTTGAAACACTCGGAACAGTTCCCGGGCCGGATCAATGGTTGAAAAAACAGCTGCAATGAACAGTACGAAGCCTCCCGGTCCAAACGAAAAGCTTCCG
>JAGQUY010000282.1 GCA_020438245.1 Bacteroidota bacterium | reverse complement strand
CCCAGCGACGGCTGGAACGGGAAGCCGCAAAAAAGACCCAACAGGAGGAGCGACGCCGATCCAAGAAAATCTCCGAACTTGAGGCGGCTATAACGTCACTGGAATTGCGAAAGTCGCAAATCGAAGAAGAGATGGCGAAGCCCGAAGTGTACACGGATGGTGAACAAATCCGGAGACTTCAGCGTGAAGCGGACGAGGTTTCAAAAAAAATAGATGCCGCGTTCAAAGAATGGACATCGTTGTCGGAACCAAACTAAACCGAAAAAAATAGAAGGCCCCGAAACCCGAGAGTTCCGAGACCTTCATATGAGGAGGAGAGGAGAAATTTTACTTACTCTGATAACGTAGTATACGGAAAGATATTCCAAAGTTTCGCGTCGCCGGCCTATTCTTCAGTCGCCGAATCCTGACCCCTTGTTTTTATTGTGTTTTTCTTTGAAAAATCACCTGCCAAATCCATCACGCACATATATCTATACCCTTTGTGAGGACCGCACGCAATTCCAACTGCCCTGAACTCCGGGTTCATAATATTCGTTCTATGGCCTCGTGAGGGAACCCCGTCGTCGATCAGCAGAGCGAGAACGATTTCACGACCTGTGTTATTTCCATAGTCGATATTTTCCCCGACTGTAACGTGCCAGTTGCCGTACCGCTCGATACGTTCAACCATACTGGAACCGTCGGTTCCGTCGTGGCCGACGTTAGAGGTCCGTCCCTGATCCTGCACATGGTCTTTGGAAGCAGATGAAAGACCCCTGCTCGGCCGCAAGGGTTCAACCGGTTCCGCTTTCAGGAGATACTCGTAACATTCCTTCGCCGCCTTCCAACCTTCCGTCGTCTGCAGCGGAATCTGTCCCGGCAGGTTTAACATCTTTCCCTCATAGTGCTTTTTGAGATCCAATACGATCTGGGCGTACGCTTTCGGATTCGTCCGAACCAGATTCAATTCTCGAAATACGTCCTTTTCAAGATCGGTCCAGAACGCCATACGGGGTTGTTGCCCGAATGTCGTCGCGGATACAAGGAGGCTGAACAGAGCAAGGGTCAAAAGTCTTTTCATTTCACGGGCTCCGATTAAATTGGGTGAGTTGGAATTTAATTGTTTATTCAATTCATGCAAGCTTTGTACATTGAATACACAGATCCTGCTTCAGGTTTTTTCGAATGAGGAACAAGCCCATGACCGGCATGCTGAAAAAAAATATTCAGGATATTCTTTTCCTGACAGCCGGTTTCTTCTTTTCCTTTTATTATCCCATCTCACAGAGTGATTTGGCGTTCACTGATCTCAAATCCGTGCGTGTTCTCGATCGTCAAGGCCTGTTGTTGCGGGAACTTCTTTCTCCTGTCTCAGGTCGGGGGCGATTCGTGCCCCTGAGCGGAATTTCAGACAGATTGCTGCAGGCGGCGGTTGTTGTGGAAGATCAAAGATTCTACGATCATATCGGTATCGATCCGCTCGCCATAGGCAGGGCGGCCCGGCAAAATCTGACATCGGGAAAAATAGTCAGCGGTGCTTCAACGATCACCCAGCAAGTTATTCGAAATATCTACCATCCCCCGCGAATCTGGCTCTTCAAAGTTTTGGAAGCGTGGCAAGCCATTCGTCTCGAGCATACCCTGACCAAATCGCAGATTCTCGAACAGTATTTCAACCGGATTCCCTTTGGCAATCAAACGTTCGGGGTTTTTGCGGCATCTGAGATGTACCTGGGAAAGCAGCCGCAGGAGCTTAGCTGGGCTGAAACGGCATTCCTCATTTCCATACCAAAATCTCCGGCGTTGTACAATCCCCATCACGAGTCCGCGCTCTGGAAGGATCGACAAAAATCCGTCCTGCAGCGACTGTTCGATAAAGGGTGCTTGTCTGAACCAGAATTGCAGCGGGCTTTGGTTGAACATCTTAGCCTATTCCCCAAACGCGAAGTATTCCACGCGCCCCATTTTGTCGATCACGTCGCATCCGGTCTGCCGGATAATCTTACGGAGATTCAGACATCGCTGGATTTGGCACTCCAAAAAGCTGTCGAGAAAACGGTGTCAGAACAGGTCCTTCGAAACCGGCAAAACGGAGTGACCAACTCGGCCGTGTTGGTAGCGGATAATAGGACAGGCCAAATCCTCGCCATGGTGGGTTCTGCGAATTACTTTGACGATGCGCACGACGGCCAGTTCAACGCCGTTTACGCACGACGGCAACCGGGGTCGACTCTAAAACCCTTTACCTATCTGACCGCTTTCGAAGGTTCTTTCACACCGGCCACTCTCATCGCCGACGTCAAGCTGGTAGTCGACGAGGGAAAGGGCGTCTTCACTCCGCGCAATTACGACAATACCTTTCACGGTCCGGTGCGAGCAAGGATAGCCCTCGCTTGCTCGTACAACGTTTCCGCCGTCCGAGTCCTTCAAGAAATCGGGGTCAAGACGTTACTGCAGCGCCTGCTAACCTTCGGTTTTACCTCGTTGGATCAGCCTGCAGAAACGTACGGGCACGGACTCACATTAGGTAACGGCGAAGTGACGCTGGCCGAATTGGTGCAAGCGTATGCAGCGTTGGCCAATCAGGGGAAATTACGACCGTTAACATGGACCAAGGATACGACACCGTTTACTACGATTGCCGACTCCGGCCTTGTCTATTTGATCACCGACATTCTTTCGGACGATCTTGCCCGCTCCCCGGCGTTTGGCTTCGGCAGCCCGCTCGATCTCCCCTTTCCATGTGCCGCAAAAACGGGTACGTCTTCGGACTTCAGAGATAATTGGACGATAGGCTACACGACGGATTTTACCGTTGGTGTTTGGGTTGGCAATTTTGACAATACGCCAATGACCGGAGTGTCGGGAATCACCGGAGCGGGCCCGATTTTCAGAGATGTCATGATGACTTTGTATCAAAACGGTGATCCACCGCCATTTCATACACCCGTGACAACTATTTCAGTGAAAATTTGTACTCTATCCGGAGCATTGGCTTCTCCCAATTGTCCTTTCAGCACATCGGAATTC
>JAGQUY010000281.1 GCA_020438245.1 Bacteroidota bacterium | reverse complement strand
CTGATGATGGAGTGGCGCTGTCAGGATTCAGTGTGGAACAATAAACCAGCCAAAGTTATTCTTATCCGGGACGTGAGCGATCATAAGCAGGCAGCGTTGGAACGATCGGTGGAGACGGAGCGAATTCGCACGCAGGAATCGACGCTACTGCAAATTCTTAAGAGTCCGGAATTTCCTTCAGTTAAACAAGCCGTCGAATTCATAGCGGAACTCGTATCCTCCTGTTTGATGGTGGAGCGGGTCAGTATCTGGTTTCTGGACGATGATCGCGCCAGTTTACGTTGTGAGACGCTCTATCGCCGGTCTGTTCGAAAACACGACGAAGAAGCAGCGCTGCACGCCGGGGAATTTCCGAGATATTTTGAAGCTCTTCAAAACCTGCGGGTAATTAATGCGGACGATGCCGCATCGGATCCACGGACCAGCGAATTTGCCTCGGGCTATCTTGAAAGAAACCACATTGGCTCCATGATGGACGCCGGTGTGCGAGTACAAGGCGTTTTACGCGGCGTTCTTTGCTGCGAACACACGGAGGGCGTGAGGAACTGGCATGCCGATGAGATGACCTTCGCCGGCCAGGTTGCCGATCAAATTGCGCAAGTGCTTCTCAAACGGCAGGAAAAAACGCTCCAGGAAAGACTCACCCAAATGGAAAGAATGGAGACGGTCGGAAATCTTGCCGGGGGAATTGCCCACGATTTTAACAACTTGCTTACGCCAATTATGGGGTATGCCGATCTGGTTTACCAGGAATTGCCGGCGGAAAGTGCTTTGAGAAAAGACCTGCTGGCCATCCAATCCGCTGCAGAGAGGGCCAAAAGTCTGGCAAGGCAGTTGCTGATGTTCAGCAGAAAATCCGTGGCCGAAATGAAAGTGCATGATTTGCGAGCGATCATTACGGACTTTCTCAAAATTCTGAGACGAACCGTACGGGAAGATATTATCATCGACTATAGGTCGGGCCTCGAACTCATGCCGGTGGTTTGTGACGTTTCCCAGATGGAGCAGATACTGATGAACTTGGCAGTTAATGCCCAGGATGCGATGCCAAAGGGTGGCAAGATGATCATTGAACTGGCTCGAATCCATCTCGAAGAAACTGCCGGATCGTCCCGTCCTGGAATTGGGTCGGGAGAATTTGTTGAATTGAAATTTGGGGACACGGGGAGGGGGATGGATTCATTCATTCAGAAAAGAATCTTCGAGCCCTTCTTCACAACCAAGGAAATGGGCAAAGGAACCGGTTTGGGACTGGCCACGGTCTACGGTATCGTACGTCAACACCGGGGTCATATCGAACTGCATAGCGAGGTAGATAAGGGAACCACCTTTACCGTGTTTTTTCCGGTAGCCGCCAATCAAAAAACCGCCACCAGGCACGAGTCGAAGCAGGCGGGAGACGATCAGGGCTGGGAGTCGGTGTGTGTGGTGGAGGATGACGAGATGGTTCGTCAGCTGACGGTCAAGGCTCTGCAACAAAAGGGCTACACGACCTTTTCCTACGAAAGTCCTCATGCGTGTCTACAGGATTTCGAGTCCGGGGAGATTTCCTTTGCCCTGCTCTTGAGCGACGTTATCATGCCCGGAATGAGCGGGAAGGAGCTTTATGAAATACTACACGCGCGAAAGCCCGATCTAAAAGTGATTTATATGTCCGGGTATTCGGATAACGTAATTTCCGCTCACGATCTGCTCGACAGCGACGCCCATTTTCTTCAGAAACCGTTTACGCTCGACATATTGGCCGCCAGTGTAAGGAATGCTTTGGGGCATTGACAGCCGCTTACTTCTCATAAAGTTCTACCAATTTTTTTGCTTCCTCATGCAACAGCGATGTAAGACTCTCCGGCTCCAAGACCTCCACATGCTCTCCAAATGAAAGCAGCCAGCCCGTCAGGTATTTCACGTCTGGTGTTATGAAGGTCAGTACCACACCGTCCTCGATCGTGTGTTCTTCAATAAGACCAAAATAATATCGGTCCCGAACAAACGATGCGATGGGTTCCCGGAATTTCACTGTGACCTTTATGGGATGTTCCAGGGACCGGCTCTGTTCGAGGTAGTCTGTCAGCGAAAAACGGGCGTCCGGTTCAAACGCTTCATCGGTAATTGAAATCGATCTAATGCGGTCCGTTCGAAAATCACGGTGATCTTTTCTCAACCGGCAATAGCCGATCAAGTGCCAGAAGTCCGAGTAGTAAACCAATCCCAGGGGTTCGACCTCCCGCCGAGTTTCCGTTTTGTCCCTGCTTCCATAAACCAGTCGAACTACTCTCCGGTGGACAATTGAATCCTGCAGGCTTCTCAGTATGTCATCCCCCGCCCTTGTCTGACGGCGTCGCTGGGGTTCGATGACACGGAGACCGGACGCCAGTTTTTCCAGGTAGTCCTTTTTATCCTCGGGCAACACGGCCTTAATTTTCTGCAGCGCTGTCAACATATGAGGCTGGAAAGAAGCATCCGTGAATGACTCGACGAGTTCAGCCCCCAACGCAAGGGCACTTGCCTCATCGAGTGTAAACATGACCGGTGGCAGATGATATCCCTCGACGAGGCTGTATCCTTCGCCTGCTTCTGCCGCAATAGGAACGCCCGCCTCATTCAGCGCCTTCATATCGCGGTATACGGTTCGCAGCGTAATCTTAAACTTGGCCGCAATGTCTTTGGCCCGAACCACCTTCTTTGAATGCAGCAACAAAACAATGGAGACCAGTCGATCGGTGCGATTCATACGGGAAAGTAAACCACCCGCTTGAAATTTGAAAGACTCATTTCAATCAAAGCAGTTGCGGGTCGGAAGGTAAAGTTGCATTTTAGGGGTATGGATTTTCAGATTATCGGCCATCGGGGTTCCGGTTCCGGTCGACGACCGCACGGCCTGCAGGAAAACTCCCTGAAGTCCTTTGAGAGAGCCATCCGAGACGGGGCTGACGAGGTGGAATGTGATCTTGCGCTGACAAAGGACGAACGGATTATTCTTTTCCATGATCCTCACGTGCGGCTGTCCGGAAAACGCAGGCAGATCTCCGATCTGACACGTGTCGAG
>JAGQUY010000280.1 GCA_020438245.1 Bacteroidota bacterium | reverse complement strand
ATATATTGCTTGCCATAAACTCAAAATGGCCCGGTGTCGTTTTCCTCTTTTCATCATCAAGGGTTCCAAGGAGACTCTCATGAAGATTGTTTCATTTATTATGCATTTTCTCGCTGTAACCGTATTGCTCCCGACGTTTATCACAGGACAGCAAATCTACGAGCCGGATGAACAGGATATGATCAGCTTTTCTGCAGAGTTCGAATGCAACCCTCCCTTTTCAAAATACTGCAGAAAAAAAACTGAAAAGACCGGCAGCGTGGAAACCACCATAACCTCCCTGTCGCTGCCTGCCGGCATGACGCTCCTTGCCACGTATGAGTACCAATTACGATACCGCTCCAATTTTTGTCTTGACTACAGGACCCGCACCGTTTCGGGTTCCGCCATCACAGGGTATGCATGGGGCGCCGATGGAAACTCCAACGCGGACGTTCTGCAATTGAATACCGCCAACGGGAGCTACCAGTATGCCCGGCTCAACGACGGACAATTGACCGCATTGGTCGCATGGACCAAGTCTTCCGCCATTCAGCGGGGTTGGAATACGGTCAGAGTTTTGAAATCAGGCGATGTTTTGATCCTATACATCAACGGAACCGAGATATTGAGGAGAGCATTTGAGACCCCTGCCTTTTCTGAGATCGGATTTTTTCTGTCGTCGGCAGGAAGTGCGCTTAGTGTCGACATCGATTACGCCAAGGTGTACGAGAAAGATTTCATCGATGAGGAAGCCGTTGCTTCGCTCATTTCCAAGAGTTCCGGTCCGGTTATTCAACGAAGGGCTCCATCCGGTTTGTCTCAGGCGAGCAAGAAAATGGAACTTTCCGTTCAATCGGGACACGTTGAAGTATCCAACGCCTTTCTGAGTCCCAATGGGCAGCTGCTCGTGAGCAATGAACATGCGATGCAAACCGGTATGTGTAAGCTATGGGATGTCAATACCGGCATGGAAATCCGCACCCTGCCGGGATATGCCCTCGCCTTTTCAAACGACGGCAAGCGGTTGACAATTGCAGCCAATACCGAGGTGTATGTGGCTTCCACGACAACAGGAAAAAGACTGTTTACCATCCCGGCCACCTATTCGGCCGTCAGTCCGGACGGCAATTGGCTGGTTGCAACGTTTCCTCCTGCAGGATGGAAACCGCTGGAAGATGATGCGCAACCCCCGACCGCCGGTTGTGCCATATACAACCTTGCGACCGGCGCAAAGACGGTGGTGTTCGGTCAATCTCCGGAATTTGGCTCACCAAAGATTTTACCGGATGGCAAAGCTTTTTTCATGACGCTTGGCCAAAGAACACACTTCTGGAGTATGCCGTGGGGCGGAAAGCTGGGCACGGTGAACATGCCAATCGGACGCCCGATCTACACCAAGGATCATTCCCGGATGTCCGCACGCGTGACGGATACAACCTATGTTTGCATTTCAACAAGCGACCGGAGGATCATCCGCCGTTTTGACGTTCCGAAGCGAAGCACCATGGGAAAACTGTCGCCCGATGGAAAATTGTTTCTCGTGACCTCCATTGAGTCCAACGAAATCATGATTTGGAACGTCGAAACCGGCGAACCTCTGGACATCCTGAAAGGCGTCAAAACAAAAGTCCTTGACTTGGTGTTCTCCGAAGATTCCAAATTCCTTTTTACAGCAGATGAAACGAAGACCTATCCCAGAACCCACAGCGTTATTAAGTGGGATGTTCAGACAGGCCAACCGGTCGACACCATTCAGACCGGCAATTTGTCGCCGTATGAGATGAATGTTTACGGATCGATGCTTCGGGTGTTCTACCTTGAAAAAAGACAGGAACTGTTTGATGTAGAATCGCTCGAATCCCTCATGTCGGCGCCGGCCGGTATCGTGAATCAGTTCGAGGTCGAGAAGGAACACGGCAAGTACATTGCACCGGCTGAAGGAAGTATCCTCCTGCATGATTTGAAGACCGGGAAAGAAATTCGCGCGTTCAGACCAAAGATTCAGATCGCCCGGTCCATTCAGTTTGATCCGACAGGAAGATTTCTCCTCGTTGCAACATCCGATCAAATGATTCACAAGCTCGATCTGGCAGCCGGAAGAATTTCGGCATCCTTTCCGGGCCGTCAACCCATGATGACGGCGGGAAACATCATCGCAGCCATTCAAACAGACTGGAGAAAAGCGGCGGCGGGAATGGACAAAATACGCCACACGCTGTCCTTTATGGACGCGGAACGCGGACGAATGTTGTATGCGGTCAGTCACGGCGGATACGGTATTCCCAATCCCTACTCGGTCAGCGGCGATGAGAAATATTTCCTCCAGACCACTTCGTACCCAAACACGGTCGAGGTGCACAGTCTCCAAAACGGAAAACTTGTTTCCACGATTCCTGTCGTCAAAAATATCCAACTGGCGGCCATCAATCCGGTCAACGAACGTATTCTTGTGACGGACTATGATTCTCTGCACTACCACGATATGCATTCAACCGACCAGCTATGGAGTGTGAAGCAGAGAAATTTCTTTTTTGTGCGCTTCAGCCGGGACGGGAAGGCCATCGCCGTGGACGACCGCTTCGAACTGTGTCTGCTCTCCTCGTCCGACGGCAGACTCCTGCAACGTCTGAAGGGCCATACATGGAATGTCATTGATGCCGCGTTCAATCCCGACGGATCACGAATCGTTACGGGGTCCCAGGACTTGACGCTTCGCGTGTGGAATACCGCCACAGGCCAGTTGATCAAGACCATCCGGCCGTTTACCAACTACGTTTCTTCGGTTGCATGGAGTCCGGACGGCAATACGATTGCAGCATGCGGCGTCGACGGCAAAACTATTTTGTTCGATGCAAAAACCTTGGAGGAAATTGCAACGCTCGTCATGATGGACAACGGCAACTACGTCGTGTACACGCCCGACAACTATTATGCGGCATCCAAGGGTTCCGGCAAAGGGGTTGGATTTACGATTGAAGATCAGGCATTTCCCTTCGATCAGTTCGATTTGA
>JAGQUY010000279.1 GCA_020438245.1 Bacteroidota bacterium | reverse complement strand
GCACGGAGGCATTCCGGAGATCATATCAGACGGAGTGGAGGGTTTTCTGACAGAGGAGCGTGATGCAGATGCTCTTGCCCGATGTCTTGTCCAATTGTCGGAAAACCGGTCCGACGCGCATCGTATGGGGCGAGCCGGGCGAAGAAAGATTGAAGAAGATCACGATGTGGTGAAACTGAACGAACGGCTGGAACTCATCTATGATGACGTGATTAAGCGTCACCGTGAGAAGGCCCCTTATATCGGAGAATTCATACCTGCTTAGTCAGAGAGACGCCCCAAACCGGTTCATCAGTTCATTCTCCGCTTTGAGCGTCCCTATCAAAATAACCTGACATCCTGTCGGCAGCACATCCTCCATTCCAACCATTTTGGATTCATTGTTTTCCGACACTGCAACGATATTGCACCCAAACGTCTCGAAAATTCGGGTTGCACGAACACTCTTCCCGCGCCACTGCCGCGGGCAACGAATCCGAAACACATCGACGCCTTCCGCCACCATGACAATTTCCGCCTTCTTGAGATGGCTGACAATGAGATTGGCGCCCAGAGAAGCATACGACATGACAAAATCGCATCCGGCTTTGTGGAGGATTTGTATCGAATTTTCATACGTGGCCCGGCTGAGAATCTGAACATCTGGCCGCTTGTACCGGAAATAGGACGTCAGGTAAATATTGGCTTCGTCCTCGTGAGACGTAATGGCAATGGCCGGTGTCTTCTCGATGCCGAGCACGCCCGCCATCGCCGGATCGGTAGCGTCTCCCAAAATGGCATTCGCAAGGCCTTTGTGTTTTTCCGGATTCCGCTCCACCACCACGAAAGCCTGATCACGCGATGCAAGGGCCGCCGCCATATTTCGTCCGACATTGCCCGCTCCGACAATCAATACCGGAGCTGCCGCAATGTGGTAAATACAGAAGAGCTCATTGTACTGTTCAATCGCTGATTCCGGTCCGACCATGATCAGAACCATGCTCTGCGTGACTACGAGATTGGGATGCGGCATATAGAATCTTCCCCGATCCCACGTGCCGATCACGCGAACGCCGGTTTTTTCTTCGAGCTTTGCCGTCGCCAGCGATTTTCCTACCATGGGTGTTCCGGCCAGCGTGGCCTCCGCCACAACCAACTGATCGAAGGAGCCAACCACATGAGCCAACGCATCGCCGCCGAGCGTCCGCCTCGCCAGAGCGAGTCCCATGTTCTCGTCCACTTTGATTACCTGAGATGCCCCTGCCAGATTCATCAGATCGGCGGAAATTTCCTCCGAAGAAGTACTGATGATGGGAACGGTCTCCGAGACTTGTCTCACTGCATGAATAATGGATGTGTTCATGGCGTCGTTCGAGGTAGCCGTGACCATGGCGGCATTTGAAACATGGCATGCCCGGTAGGTCGCAGGGTCTATCGGATTTCCGACGATCGTGTCCAACCCCTGCTCCAGGTGCAGATGGGCGGTCTGAAGATCTTCCGCAAGCAGCACGTACGGAATATTCAGGCTGCTAAGCTTCTGAATCAACACCTTTGCCACCGGCCCGAAGTAGGTAAGGACAACATGACCCTTCATATCCGATGATACTTCCCGGCGAATGCGTGCACTCGACTGGTACAACTGATAAATTGTGACGGGCAGACCAACGAGGATAAATCCGACACCGGAAAGCAAGACGACCACTGTAAAAATTTTACCGGCATCCGATTCAAAATAGACGTCCCCCAATCCAAGCGTGGTCATGGTTGTGAAAGTCCAATAGACGCCGGTCAAAAACGAATGCGACTTACCTTCTTTGCCCATCAGATACTGAAACAGGAAGGTCGATGCCACACAAAAGGTAGTCATGATCGCAATACCTCGCAGAATAAATCTGGCATTGCGGCGGCTCACCCGCTTCTCCAGAATGCTCTGCGGCATGAGTCGCTCGAAGGAAATCGGTTTTAATAACATCGGAATCTCTTAATTGGCGGTTTAAGAGACGATTTCACAACCGACGACGCCAAGCGCGGTGTCGATATCCGCGTGGCTCCCGATCATGATCAGCACGTCACCCTTTTGAAAAACAAAATCATCCGCCGGGTTCGAGATCGGCTTACCATCCCGCACGATTGCAAGCAGACTCACGCCCGTCTCTTTCAATCCGGAGGAGGCTACTGTTTTACCCACGCAGGGACTGTTTTCCAATATCATACCGGCCTCGGTCGTCGTGGCTGCCAAAATGAACGGCAGCTGATCCAGTGTGGCGGCAGAAACCTGTTCACCAATGATCGGACGGTATTTGTCCTGTCGAATAATGGCCACCTGGGAGGCAATCACATTTCTGGGCACATGGTATTGACGCAGAACAAGCGCAAGCATTTCAATGGTCGTTTCCAGTTCCTCCGGAACGACGTAGTTGGCTCCGAATTTATACACCTGTTCTATTTCATTCACCGTTCGCGTGTGCGCAATGGTGTACAAATTCGGATTGATGGATTTGGCAAGTCGGATAATCCGCTCCACTTCGTCCAGTTGATTGGTTGTCACCACCAGAATATTGGCTGCGTCAAGATGCATCCGTTCCATGACAGGGGCTGCTGTTGCATCCCCAAATAGAACATGCGGATGACGTGATTTTGCTTTTTCAAAACGATCATACAGAAATTCACATACCTGATATGGGATGCCGGTATCATGAAGCACGTTGCACAAATATTCGCCGGTGGCGCTGTACCCGATCACAACGGCATGTCCCTTCAGGGTTTCTTCCTGTTCCGAAGCAGCGTCCCCCGCCGATTCCAGCGACAACTTGCCAAGCCTCCATGGAATGGACTCCGGTAGCTTCATCACGCGTTGAAATTTCTCACCGATCGTCATGGCATTCGAAATTAGAAACGGCGAAGCAACCATGGTCATTATGCTGGCCGATAAGAAGATCTGATACTCGATGGCATCCAACAGGTTCAGGTTTTTTCCTGTCAAGGCAACAATGAAGCTGAACTCCCCGATCTGACTGACCGCCAGACCTGCCGCAAGGCCGAGTCGTGCAGGATACTTCAACAGGTAAGTTAATACAAGAACGAGAAGGCTTTTGAAAGCGATGATTCCGACCAC
>JAGQUY010000278.1 GCA_020438245.1 Bacteroidota bacterium | reverse complement strand
CCGGTAGAGGAGAACTGCATGATAGTCCGGAAAGAGATGCAGATCGTCTACAAGTGTTTTCAAAGCGTAGAAATGGATTTCTGCATCGGTTGAATAGAGGTCCATTACCTGAATATCTCCGCCGGCCAATGCCCTGTACGCAAGATCATGATCCAGGCCGCGAACATCGCGCTGTGGCAATTGATAGGCTTTTTGAAGAGCGGGCCAGCCATCGGCTCGATCCATGAATTCGTTGGTAAAACCAAATTTTATATCGGGAAATTTTTGAAGGTCAGAGATCTTTTGAATCCGAAGGCTGTCAGAAAAATGCCGGGTCATCCCCAGGGCGTACGTATTATTGAAACCGAGTGGTTCGCTCATCCCGATACCGCGCTCCCGAAGGGCTTCGGCCAACTGAGCGGAGGATACGATGGATTGACCGGAGAGGATTTCTTGAATTATCGTCCCCGTATACTCCGGATACGCATCAATTTCTCCGCTAAGCAGCGCATTCCATAGAAGGCGTGTTCCCCCTATTCCCTTTCTGTGTACAACCCTTCCTCCGGCCGTAGAGCCAAGTTGTGTAATCATCTCACCCAAGATCACCGACTCAGTGAAGGATTTACTTCCGATTCGTACTGTTTGACCTTGAAGCACGGCAGATTGCACTAAAAGTACGGCGAAAATGTACCGGCAGAAGCGGATCATGGAAGTCGCTCATCGCTAATTGTTCGTTGGGCGCGAAGGAACTGTATGACAAAATCGTTCATGGGATGCCTGACGAAATCATCCGTCGTGCCTTTCTGGATTACCCTGCCACAATCGAGTAATATTATGGTATCGCCAAAAAATGAAGCTTCACCCATATCGTGGGTGACCAAGATGACCGTCTTACCAAGTCGTTCAAAAACGTCTTTCAGATCCGTTTGCAGGTCGTAACGGATCAACGGATCCAACGCACCGAGCGGTTCGTCCAACAACAGAATATCGGGGTCAAGCATCAACGCTCTCATCAATCCAACCCGCTGCTTTTGACCCCCGGAAAGTTGGACGGGAAAGTGATACAGCAGGTCGGAAGAAAAATTAGTCAGACGCGTCAAGAAGTTCACGCGATCTTTGATGTCCGCTTCCGGAAATGAAAGGTGACGAGCCATAAGAGTTATATTTTGGTATGCCGTAAGATGAGGAAAAAGACCCCCGTCCTGAATCACATAACCCGCTTTACGGCGAAGGCTCACCGCAGTCTTTTCAGACAGCACGCAGCCGTCAATTCTCACTTCACCCGAATCCTGAGTAATGAGACCAAGGATCAACCTCAACAGGGTTGACTTACCGCAGCCACTTGGGCCGATTAAAACAGTAGTTTTGGCAGACTCAATGGACAGATCGATAGGCCCGAGTACTCGTTTTGATGCGTACGACTTTGTTAGGTTATCAAGTTGAATCATCGGTGGAAGGTACGATCTTCGGCCGGTCCGATCAAGAAACGGTCAAATACTGGACGCTGAAGTACTCTTTGACATCTGTCCAAACGCGCTGAACATCAAATATTCCGGAAACCAAGCGCGCCACTTCACGAATCGAGTACTTGTATGAATATTCGGTCAGGATTGTTTCACCTGCAGCAAAATGAATGGTCGAACCATCGACGTGTACCTGCTGTGCCACACGGCTTACCAGATGCATTTCAATCCGTCCGTGAACGGAATTATAAAACGCCTGATGGGACCATTGCTTCAAATCGAACGTGAGGCCCAACCTTCGATTGAGATGGGCGAGAATATTCAAATTAAACGCCGCGGTTACACCTTCGCGGTCATTGTAAGCAGCATGCAGAACATTCAAATCTTTCTTGAGGTCCACTCCTATGAGCAGTCCGCCGCCTGGTCCGGCAATTCGTGCCATCCTTATCAAAAAAGCCCGTGCCTGTTCCGGTGTAAAATTGCCAACGGTCGAACCGGGAAAGTAAATTACCTTCCTCCGATAGCTCCCTTTCCATTCCGGCAAATCAAGCGGTCGTGTATAATCGGCGGCCAACGGAACGATTGGAAGAGCTGGATAGTCGGCCTGGAGACGGTTCACACTCTGTTCCAGATGCTCTGCTGAAATATCGACGGGGATATACCCTGCCTGTTGCTGCAAATGGTCAAGTAAGAGGTGGGTTTTGATACTGCTCCCGCTGCCCAACTCGATCAAGAGCACCTCCGGCCCCAGTGATTCCGTAATCCTCCCCACATTGCGGCTCATGATATCTAACTCGGTTCGCGTTGGATAATATTCCTCCAGTTCACAAATGCGGTCAAACAGCGCAGACCCCTTTTCGTCGTAAAAAAATTTGCATGGAAGCTCTTTTTGCGGTTTCTTCAAACCTACCGAAACCTCATCGAGGAGGCAGGCATCCCCGGCTCTGGACGGTGCTGCAGCTTTTCCTTTTTCAATCATTGGCAAGCCGTATTCCGGTGAATTGCCATCGTGCCTCTGCGGGAAAAAAATTGCGATACGTTCTTCGTATGTGGGATGAAGAAGTTGCGCACGATCCTCCGCGTAGAATCAGCTGATTGCACATGAACTTTCCGTTATATTCTCCGATCGCTCCCTCTGCGGGACGAAAACCCGGGTATGCCGTGTATGGGCTCTGTGTCCATTCCCACACATCGCCGAACATCTGGTTTATTCCGGCGGCGGATTGTTCGTTCATCCCTCGCGGGTGGAATATTCCTTCCTCTGCAAAGTGACCCTTCAACTCCGAATCCTCGGACGCAACTTCCCACTCTGACTCGGTGGGCAGCCTCGCGCCGGCCCACCGCGCATAGGCGTCGGCTTCAAAATAACTGACGTGACAAACGGGTTCGTTGGGGTCCAAATCAACCAAGCCGTGGAGCGTAAAAATCTTCCACTGACCATCGATGTTATGCCAGTATGCTGGCGCGCCCCATCCCTTTTCTTCAACCGTTTTGGCGCCATCAGACAACCACAACTCCTGCCTACTGTAGGCGCGATCGTTGATAAAATTAACAAACTCCCCATTGGTCACCAATCTGGAGGCAATCCGGAAGTCTTGAAGATAAACTTTGTGACGCGGCGACTCGTTGTCGAAGGCAAAGCCCGGGCCGGTATGACCGATTTGACGCACCCCTGCCACGAAAGAATGCCATTTCAACGGAACCTGACGTCCGGGTGCCGTTGATGCAGCAAGATTCTTGTATATCGGAGACAGCGGGTTGGTCGAAAGCATGTGCTTGATGTCGGTCAGAATCAGTTCTTGATGCTGCTGTTCGTGATTCAGTCCCAATTCCATCACCGGGAGAATTCTCCGTAGAGTGCTTTCGTCGGATCGTTCCACGAAATCAATCATGTGCTCATCCACGTATCTTCGGTACGCATATACTTCATCCACCGTGGGGCGCGAGAGCAGCCCCCGATCAGGTCTGGAGAATCGATCCCCTATCTGGACGTAGTAGGAATTGAACAAATAGTTGAATTGGGGATTGATCGACCTGTATTTCGGAACTTCTTTCGAGAGCACGAAGGTTTCAAAAAACCAACTGGTGTGCGCCAAATGCCATTTCGTCGGGCTCGCATCCGGCATCGATTGAACCACATAATCTTCCCGGCTCAACGGCTCACACAGAAAATGGGAGAACTGACGCACCGTTTGGTACGACGTCTTCAAGAAATCTTTGACTGGAACATTTGCCGAATGTACCGGCGTCGCAGACCTATTCATGATGACCTCCTCCTGAAGTCGTAAAAAGTTTCACCCAGAGATCTCCCTGAGCATTATTTCATCAGCAGACTTCCGGCATGGTGCAACGACCGCCAGAATTCCATCAGCAGTGCCTTCGGATCCTTTGAGCTCACCGCCTCATCAAGCATCAATACAGCCCCCTTCCAGGAAGGGTTCCACTTGGCTCCCCGCGGCAAGGTTGTTTTGTCAAGGCCCTCAGGAAACGGGTAGGCGGTAATGTAAAAATACGGATCTGAAATCCCTTCGTCACCGGTCGAAAATCCAAAATTCATTTGTTCATCCGCCGCTTCTTCATTTGACGGATCCGCGCCGGAAACCTGGCGACCCGAAAACCACAGAAGAGCAAGATCAAAATGATGAGGCCACAATTGGACCGGACTCGTCGCGCCGTGCAGCTGCCCTTTGAATTCGGAAAGCGCGGTGTGAATTTGAACCAGGTTATTCCAAAAAGGCCGAACCGATTCCGAATGGTATTTCATCTGGGAGCCGCCGGACACGGCTGCGCTATCGATCACCGGATAGATATCCAAAACCGCCAATTGCTGAAGAAGCTCTTTAATAAAAATGTCAGCGGAAACATCTTGCAGATCGAAATTCACACGCGCTCCCTTGCTCGTGCAAATAGCAAGTGTATGAGCGGTCAAATCGAGTGTCAGATCAAAAGTGGATCCGTCGACGCAGGGTATCGGAGGTGTTACGAGACCTGCCGATGACACCCGCAAACTGATGTGATACCAGTGACGCTGGCGCGGCGTCATGAATTCCCTTACCGCACCGACAACACGGGCAAAGTCCTGAAGCACATTGCGCGTGGAACGCCATGAGGAAAGGGGCATGGGAAGGAAGTAATTTTCCATCGAAGTCAGGGAGCCGTTGTATTTGGTAATTTATCTTAAACAACCAAAACGGTTATTTATTCCCTCTTGAGAGCGTAACAAGGAGGGCAGACAGACCTTCGAAAAGATTTTTTATTTTTTCAGTCTGAAAATCAGAACGCCGACAAGCGCGGAAATTACCGATCCCGCGATGACCGATAAAATGGCCCGATCGATCATGGTTCGATCCGTAAAGGAGAGCAAGGATATGAATATTGACATTGTGAATCCGATGCCGGCAATCGCACCCATGCCGACAACATCCGACCATTGAATATCAGAGGAGAGATCACACAGTTTGGATTTTACACCAAGGTAGGTAAAGCTGAAGATCCCGAATGTTTTCCCAAAGACGAGACCAATCATAATGCCCAGACTCAACGGCGTGAAAAAATCTGACAGGCTGACGGAAGAAAAAGAAATCGCGGTATTCGCAAGCGCGAATAC
>JAGQUY010000277.1 GCA_020438245.1 Bacteroidota bacterium | reverse complement strand
GATGGTTTTGGAGCATAAGACTAGTAGCTTGGCTGGCTAGCCGAATTATTGAAGACTTTTATCAAAACCAATGACTACCTTGTGTGAACCTGTATTCCTTCCGACAAAAGAGAGGGCAGCATGAATCTCCAAAATTCAAAAGTGGCGCAGCTATTGATACCTGTCGAAAACCTTGAAAAGGGGCTTTCGTTCTATAAAGATGTACTGGGGTTGCCATTTTTATTTTCCGCACCTCCGCAAATGGCCTTTTTCAATTGCGGCGGAATTCGACTGCTTGTGGGAGTGATGCCGGAAGGTGAAGCTGCACAAAGAGGCGCTACGATCTATTTTCAGGTATCAGACATACAGGGTGTTCATGCATCGTTGAGCGACAAAGGCGTTTCATTCCGTGCCAAGCCTCATATGGTCCATCGAACACCTGAATCCGAACTCTGGTTGGCCGAATTTACCGACCCCGACGGCAATCAGTTGGCCTTGATGAGCGATATTCCGGTCGCAAACAAAACTTAGCGTGAAAACGCGAATCGGTTTTGATTCGGATTTCGGAGATTTTCATCAAGCGAAGGTCGGCTCAGCTATTTGCCCTGCTTTTGGAATTTCACCGGCGGGATAAACAACGACGAATCCGGCGGCATACTGCTGCCCGTCAGGGATATCATTTGATACGTCACGGCGCCGTTGCCGGTTGACGCCCAATCGGGGACGCGCAGGTTGCCGAACCGTTTCATCGGACCGAACGTGTAGGTATACTGCGTGGTAGACCAAACGACAGGTTCTTTGCGGACATTAAGAAGAATCGATCCGTGCTTTTGGCCGTCCGGACCAAAAAATTCAAGCTGTCGTGAGTTTGTAAAAGGCCCCGAACCGAAACGGATTTCGTAGAACGGATCGTTCACGGCGATGGCATGGGCAATTCGCACCCAGTGGTAGGGCGCCCTCTCCATAGCTGATTCGAATGCACTTTCGTTTGCAAAGGCGAATTCGCCATCCATGATATTCCAGTATTTGTGCTCCGGACTATATGCCCGCAGACGATGATAAATTTCGCTTTTCATTTCCACCCACGACCGGGGTCCGGTCAAGTCGAGAACTTCATCTTCGACATACGAATCGAGCCGATTCCAGAAATACCATTCATGGACAAATCGCAGGCTTTTCATTTTCGCCCAGATTTCAAGGCCGCCGAGGGCTGTCACCATTTCCCGGGCATCTGCAATCGCGGCAGGCTCTCCCCGCAGGCCGTTGGACTCATTCTGGCTTTGGGCCTGTTGAACAAACACAACAGCAAGGATGAGGAGAACCCGTTTCATTTTTTCTCCTTGATTCCGGAAGGCGGCTGAAATACCGATGCATCCGGCGGTTGATTGTCGCCGACCAAGGAAATCATTTCAAACCGGGTTGTTCCGTTGTCGTAGACGCCCCAGGCCGGAACATACAAATTTCCAAATCGCTTCAACGGGCCCAGCGTGTATCGATAGTCTGGCGTCGCTTTGACAATGGGTTCCTTCCTGCTGTTTAGAATGACCCAGCCTCCGATTTTTCCATCAGGACCATAAAACTCAAGCCGGCGCGTACCCGGAATGTCTCCCTCTCCAAACCGTATTTCATAAAAAGGGTCATCGACGGCGACGGCTCTGACCAATCGATAAAAATTGAATGGAGCTCTTGCCATCGACGTGTTGAATTGTTCGTCATCGGCCAAGGTGAACTTACCGTTCTTGATGACCCAGTACTTACTCTCCGGACTGTAAACTCTCTTCATATAATCGACTTCGCTCTTTCTTTCCGCCGACGAGCGCGAGCCCGTCAGGTCAAGGATTTCGTTTTCCACGTAGGAATCAAGTCTCTGCCAGGGAAACCATTCATGGACGAAGTGCAGACTTTTTATCTGGGCCCAGATTTCCATCCCCCCCATCGCATTGACCATCGCACGGGCATCGGCAATCGAAGCTGAGTCTCCCCGAAGCCCTTTTCGGGGTTGCTGTGCTGTTGTGTTTACAGAGTACAGAACGATTAAAAGCAGTCCTATCGTACCAATTCTCATGTCCTATTCCTTTCCTGATATATCTCCAATTTAGCCGCCGGGTTTTCAAAATCGCTCCGCCTGCGGCAAATAAGACTACATGGAGGATTCGATTTCCTTCAATTCTCCAGAATGATGCTTATTAAAATAGGAGGATGGGGTG
>JAGQUY010000276.1:5455-5826 GCA_020438245.1 Bacteroidota bacterium | reverse complement strand
CCGGAGCCGCAGAACGAGATCGTTTTCCAATGACTCCAAGGCACGGACCAGATTACCGGTGTCGCCGATCTTATCAAAATCGATTTTCGACGTGTTTTGACCCTCTCCGATTTCAAACGTTTTCAGTTGTCCGGAATCGAGCACATCCGGCCGGCTCAGCATCTCACGACTCCCCCGAAGCTGATAAACTCTCCGGGCAACGTCGCTCTGTTCTTTGGCGAAGCGGTGATACCCCCGAACCGTATCGGTGATTTCACTCAGATATCGGGTGCGATCCGGCGGAATGATATATTTCTTCTCACTCATCTCGGCATCGGCGGCGAGTTTGGATTTCCAATCGACCTTCGTTTTTTCAACCATGCTTTCCACCA
>JAGQUY010000276.1:0-5417 GCA_020438245.1 Bacteroidota bacterium | reverse complement strand
GATCGTTGAACTGACTGGCGATGGTTCCGAAAATCGGCAACGTTTCGTCGTTTGCCTCAAACAGTTTTCGGCTTCGTTTGTACTGCTTTCGAACGTCCCGCAACGCATCCAGGGAGCCGCGCTTGTCGAACTTGTTCAGTACGACGATGTCGGCAAAATCGATCATGTCTATCTTTTCCAGTTGGGTGGCCGCTCCGAAATCACTGGTCATCACATACATCGAAACATCCACCAGATCCACAATCTCCGAATCCGATTGGCCGATCCCCGCCGTTTCGACGATCACCAGATCGTAGGCCGCCGCCCGCACGATCGCAATCGCTTCGAGAATCGCTTTGCTCAGGGCGAGGTGGGATTGCCGCGTCGCAAGACTCCTCATATAGACCCGCTTGTCGCTGATGGAATTCATGCGAATCCGGTCGCCCAGCAATGCGCCGCCCGTCTTTCGTTTCGAGGGATCCACCGAAATAATGGCCACCGTTTTGTCTTCAAAATCATGGATGAAACGGCGAACCAACTCGTCGGTAAGGGAACTCTTGCCCGCACCCCCGGTGCCCGTAATACCAAGTACCGGAATCGTCTTGGCAGCGGGAAGCTTTTCAATTTTCTTGCGAAGGGTTTCAAGATTTCCATTCCCGCTCTCCACGGCATCTTCTGCAAACGTGATGAGCTGGGCTATGATCCGGGGGTCCTTTTTAGTGATCGCATCAACTTGACCATTGAGCCTTTCAATCGTTGAAAAATCCGTACGACGGATCATGTCGTTGATCATGCCCTGAAGACCCAGCGCCCGCCCGTCCTCCGGTGAGTAGATTTTGTCAATGCCGTACGATTCCAGTTCTTTGATCTCCTCAGGAACAATCACTCCGCCGCCGCCGCCAAAAATTTTGATCTGCGGTGCCCCTTTCTCATTCAGCAAATCCCTCATATACTTGAAGTATTCCAGATGTCCGCCCTGATAGGAGCTGACTGCAATGGCCTGGGCATCTTCCTGGATGGCCGTGTTTACGACGTCCTCCGCAGATCGATTGTGTCCCAAATGAATAACCTCAACACCGGACGCCTGCAATATTCGACGCATAACATTGATCGACGCGTCATGGCCATCGAACAAGGATGCCGCGGTGACGAACCGCACCTTGTGTTTGGGTTTATACGCTTCTGTTTCCATGATCTATCCTTGGTATATAGTATTCATTGTTGCACACATCCCCGGCCTCGGTGCCCGAAGGAGCAGGAAGTCTATTCTGTCCTGATGTAGAATTTACCATTTAAGCGAGGAAGGTGCAAGAGTGAACCCGCGTGGGAGGGTCTTCAATCGTTCAGTACTTCGTAGTATCCGGATGTTTTTCTTTTCCGAAAAAACAGCGCGATCAACGCCCCGATCGCAAAACCTCCAAAGTGTGCCCACCATGCGACGCCACCGCTGTTGGCGGACAGGAGAGAAACT
Organism: Bacteroidota bacterium; assembly: GCA_020438245.1. GTDB lineage: Bacteria > CLD3 > CLD3 > SB21 > SB21 > JAGQUY01. Next base: position 3,967 of record JAGQUY010000276.1, on the reverse strand, counting down.
CCGCCTTGAAAAAACTGTATGAAAATCCAGAACCCCAAAAAGAATACGGCGGGAATTTCGACAATCTGAAAGAAAAAGAAGATCGGGATAAACGTAAGTACTCTTGAATGGGGAAAGAGAACAAAATAAGCGCCCATGACGCCGGCAATGGCTCCGCTCGCCCCGATGGTCGGGACCGCCGAATCGCTGTTGATCAACAGATGAAAAATACCTGCGCCAATACCCGCGGCCAGATAAAACAGCACAAACCGTGCATGACCGAGACGGTCTTCGATGTTGTCACCGAATATCCACAGATACCACATATTGAAAATCACATGCATCCAGCCGCCATGCAGGAACATCGATGTTAAAAAGGGAAGAAACCGATCGACCACCGCGAACGGCTGGTTGTCTGCGAGCCAGAAGTACTTCGCCGGGACGATACCAAAATGAGCGATAAATACTGCCAGATCGGGTCCAAGCAGCAGCTCAAAAATCCATACGAAGGCGTTGAGTACGATAATGGTTACCGTAACAACCGGGTAGGAGTACGAAGGAACGGTGTCGCGCAGCGGAATCATGGCAAGAATCTATAACGATAGACTTGGCGGTCAAGCACTTTTTCATTTCCAAAAGGCATCGTGATCCGTATCAAGTAATTTCAGTTGAATTTCGCCTGAAGAACTGCCGGGTGGTACTCTTCTTGGGGCTAAACCGGCAGGATAGTACCGCAGCTATCCGATCCCGCTCAAATGCAGTTTGTCGGAATACTCAGCCAAGAACTTCTTTTTCATGACTTGATGCCCCGCCGCACGCAGCTGCGGGTCTTTGTCAATAATCTCAAAGGCTGTATCCCGAGCGGTCTGCAATAAAGCGTGGTCGTGGATCAGATGCGCCATTTTCAACTCCGGTACGCCCGATTGTTTGGTGCCGAAAAATTCACCCGGTCCTCGGATTTTCAAATCCTCCTCGGCGATCTTGAATCCATCGGTGGTTTCTTCCATGATCCGGGTGCGTTTTTGGGACTCCTCGCTGGCTTGATCTCCGATCATTAGAATACAGTAGGACTGGTCGGCCCCGCGTCCAACACGTCCGCGCAGCTGGTGTAGCTGGGTCAATCCAAATCGCTCCGCGTGTTCGATCAACATGATCGTCGAATTGGGCACATTGACACCAACCTCGATTACCGTGGTGCTCACCAAGATATCGAGCTGATGGTTCTTGAACCTCGACATGACTTCCTGTTTTTCCGCACTTTTCATTTTTCCATGCAGCAGGCCGACGCGCAGGTCTTTGAAGATTTTTTCCGACAGAATCGTATAGCCGTCCTTGGCCGCTTTGAGATCCATTTTTTCAGATTCGTCAATCAACGGATACACCAGGTAACACTGACGGCCTTTCCCCGCTTCTGCTCGAATGAATTCATAAACCTTGTTGCGGGCTTCTTCTGTCCTTGCAGCGGTTCGAATGGGTCTGCGGCCACTGGGCAGTTCATTAATCACGGAAATATCAAGATCCCCGTAAATAGCCATGGCCAGCGTGCGGGGAATGGGTGTTGCAGTCATCACGAGCATGTCGGGATAAATATCCTTGATCACCGCCTTGCGGCGGATTTCGGCCCGCTGCATCACCCCGAACCGGTGTTGCTCGTCGATAACGACCAAACCCAATTTTGAAAACTCTACGTGCTCCTGGAAGATCGCATGCGTTCCGACCACGATGTCCACCTGATGATTCAGAATATCGCTGAGAATTTTTTCACGCTCGCTTTTTTTCTGACCGCCCTTTACCAGTGCGACATTGATGTTCAAACCCCAAAGATATTCCTGAAGTACAAAGTAATGTTGTTCCGCCAAGATCTCTGTCGGAGCCATAAAGGCGGCTTGAAAATCGTTTTCAACCGCGATCATCATGGCAAGCAGAGCCACGATGGTCTTCCCGCTTCCGACATCTCCTTGCAACAGACGGTTCATACACCTGGGCGCATGCATATCCTCGCGAATCTCTTTGAGAGCCTTTTTTTGACCGTCGGTAAGTTCAAACGGCAGCTTGGAAATCAGTTCCCGGGTCTTGTTCGCGACTTTTTCAAAGGCAATCCCTTGTTCGGTACTCGCGATTCTGCGCTTTCGGAAGGCCAAGAGCAATTGCAGGTAAAACAGTTCCTCAAATTTGATACGCTCACGGGCCTTTTCCAATGAAGCCTCATCGGACGGGAAGTGAATCTGTCGATAGGTATCCTTAATGGACATAAGGCTGTGACGGGCAATCACGTCGTCAGACAAGGTTTCCGGAATTTGACCCGCCAATTCCAATGCGGGTTTGATCAGTTTTCTAAACCCGCGACTATCAAGCCACTTCTTCCGAAGCGCTTCGGAACTTGGATACAACGAAATAATCGAACCGGTGTTAAGAAATCCTTCTCGTTCGTCGGTTTCAATCCGGTCAAACTCAGGATGAGTAATCTGTAACTCGCGTCCGTACAAATCCAGTTTGCCATAGACCGCCAACACTTCACCCACTTCGAAGGCACGTTCGTAATACCTGGCCCCCTGAAACCATACCAGATTGACGTGACCCGTGTCGTCTGCAAGAATAAGCCGGAACCTCGATCCGTACCGCTTCCGATTCATCACGAGCTCAAAATTCTCAACCGTGCCCACTATCGTCGCTGATTCCCCCACCCGGAGGTCTTTGATACGGGCGGTGTGCCGCCGATCGATATACCGCCTGGGAAAATAGTTCAGAAGATCCCAAACCGAGTCTATGCCGATCTCGCGCAGGGCCTCGGCCCGCTTTGGTCCGACCCCTTGCAAATATTGTATTTCCGATTCCAGATGCACGTTGGCCGCGATTTTGGGTGTAAAGTCCGCTTTACACTTTTTTATTAAATAACCGATTAATAATACTAATTTTTTTGATTTCTGTCCAACAGTGCATTAACTTTACCGTATACCCTAGGCGTCTTTGAGATATAAACCCGTGTTTGCAGAAGAAATATTACCATCGAGGCCAATGAACCCGAATCAGCCGACCATTTTGGTAGTTGATGATGAAGATGAAGTTCGCGAGATGATGCGCCGTATTTTGCGCTTCTCCGCTTTTAACGTATTGGAAGCGCGCGAAGCGGACGAAGGCCTCGCACTTGCATTGAAACACAAGCCCGATTTGATCACGCTCGACATTATGATGCCTGGGCGGGACGGCATTCGGTTGTGCGGAGAATTAAAATCCAACGAGCTGACAAAAGATATTCCCGTGGTCGTCGTGACCGTCGCCGGCAGTCGGACGAAGGCAATGGAGGCCGGTGCCGACTATTACATGAACAAGCTTTTTTCCATCGATGAGTTCGTTCGCGTCGTTCGAGGCCTGATTAAGCCGCGTCCGGCGGCTCCCCAGGCTGAATCACCGGTCTGACCTCTGTACTCTTTCCAACCCGGCCAAGATTTGCTCTGATTTCATAATCCGCAAGGGCAACAACGTCGTACCGGGTCAGTTGATCGAACGCGGCATTTGGCTCGGCGTTATCCCGCTTGTTTTTCATGAATTCCACACGTCCGCCGTCATTGCAAAAATAGACCCGCCTGCGACCCTTCTCCTTTATGAGTTCACTGACCACTCGGAATTGTAAGTTGAAGTCTCTGCCTCCCAAAAGGAAATCTCCCAAGTGCACATTTTGCCGGGAAAATATCATATAGGAGTATTTGAGGGACTTCTTGACATGTCCAACCATCTCGTCAAGGATAGCCATGAACCTTGGTCGATCCCAATGCATCGTCGTATGACACCAATCTGCCGGGTTTTCCAACGCGGGACACGCCCTGTGCGTAAAACAAGGTGAATACACGAACCATCCCTTGTTCAACAGCAGATTGCGGAACTGAAGCAAGTACCGCGACGTCGACCTCAGAGCCGGCTCCAGACAAATCAGGAAACCATGCGGCGACAGATAGCGATCCACGAGTTGAAGAAAACGTTCGAACTCAGC
>JAGQUY010000275.1 GCA_020438245.1 Bacteroidota bacterium | reverse complement strand
CGACTAAATAGGCTTGGTTTCAAGAATTTGGGAAGGTGCGGTATAGTTCCGTTATGCACGGCGACCAAATGCTTTGTCGAAAAAGTCGAAGACATAATATTTTTTGGATCCTATTTAAAGGTGTACCGATAGTTCATCCAGACGGCGCTGCAGGAACTTCCGCTCCGGCTCCTGCTTCACCATTTTTAATGCACGGCTGTAAGCGTCGATGGCTTCTTGTCGACGTCCGGCCCGCCTGCACAAGTCCGCTTTGGCCGCGTAAATCAAGTGATACTCCGCCAACTCCCTCCTCGCCAGAATCGAATTGATCAGATCGATTCCCGCTTCAGGTCCGTCGCACATGGCCACCGCAACGGCACGATTAAGCTCTACGACGGGGGACGGTTCGATTTTGAACAAGACATCATATAGACCGACGATTTGATACCAGTCGGTTTTTTCACTCGATTCAGATTCTGCATGCACCGCGGCAATGGCAGCCTGAATAGTAAATGGACCAAACCGTTTTGATTGGAGGGCCTGCTGAACCAAGTCGACGCCCTCGGAAATTTGATCCTTGTTCCATTTCCCCCGATCCTGATCTTCCAGCAGAATGATCTCTCCGTCGTTCGAAACCCGCGCTGGGCGCCTTGACTCGTGAAGAAGCATCAGGGCAAGCAAGCCTTTCACCTCGGGTTCCGGCATCAGCTCTATCAGAAGGCGCCCCAAGCGAATCGCATCGGAAGACAGGTCCTGACGGACAACAGACTCGCCCGCAGAAGCGGAGTATCCCTCGTTAAAAACCAGATACACGACCTGCAGGACCGAATCCATGCGCGATGCAAGATCATCGCGGGATGGAATTTCATAGGGAATCCGCGCGTCCCTGATCTTTGCCTTTGCACGCACAATTCGTTGGGCAATGGCCGTTGGACGAGTAAGAAACGCACTCGCCACTTCTTCAGTTGTCAGACCGCAAACCTCACGCAGCGTAAGAGCAATCTGAGCATCCGGTGAAAGCGCAGGATGGCAGCACGTGAAAATAAGACGAAGGCGGTCATCTGCGATTGCCTGTTCGCCCGTATCCTCTGCCTCCTGATCTTCGCGTTCAATGGCATCAGCTATTTTATCCAGTGCTGCGTTGAAGCGTGCCCGTTTTCTAAGTGTGTCGATGGCCCTGAACCGGCCCGTGGAAACAAGCCATGCGCGTGGATTCCGGGGAAGCCCGTCGAGCGGCCATTTTTCCAATGCAACAACGAACGCGTCGTGAAGCGCCTCTTCGGCCAAATCGAAATCACCCAGGAGACGGATCAGCGTGGCGAGGACGCGACGAGACTCCGTACGATAGATTTGTTCAATGGTTTGTTGGAAGTGACCGGACACAATCCCTCAAGTATGGCCACAGAGAACACAGAGTCCGTTTGAAACAAGATAAGAACCATCTCTGTGTTCTCCGTGGACTGGAATGCTTTTAGTTGAAAACCATAATCGGACGAACTTCGATGCTACCGTATTTCGCAGAGGGAATGCGAGAGGCAACTTGCATCGCGTCGTTCAAATCCTTGGCTTCGACCATATAGAAACCACCCAGTTGCTCCTTCGTCTCTGCAAACGGGCCGTCCGTGGTAGACATCTTACCGTTCCGGACGCGTACGGTGGTAGCCGTGTTCACCGGTTGCAAAGCCTCCCCGGCGATGTAGTGCCCGCTCTTTTTGATGGCTTCCGTGAATTCGAAGTACTCGGCCATGAATTTTTCGCCCTCTTCTTTCGACATCTGGGCCATTTTTGTTTCCTCGTCGTAGATGAGACATAAATACTTCATAAGCAACTCCTTAAAATGAATGGTTTCATTAAGTAGTCGTCCGAACACAGTCAAATCGACATGCTCCGACAGGAAAAATTCTCGCATCAGGTTAACTCTTGAAAAAACAGCGAGAGACCGTCGACCAATACGTCACCAGCGAATATCCGGTTTGGCATAAACGGACGTCTCTTTGCGGCTGGCGGCGCTTACCCGGAATCCCCAGTGCGCAAGGAGGGGAGATAAATCAAGTTGATACGCCTGACTCAATTGTTCGGCAAACCAAGCCGTCTTTTCCTCATCTGAATCATGACGAACACCCGTTGCCGCTTTTTTAGCCGACGCGGTCATGAATTTCTGCATGCCGTCCCACCCATACTTTGACCAGATTAGTTCGAGACAACCCAGAAGAACCCATGAACTGTTCTGGACCTCCGCCAGCGTGGGATTCTTCTTCAAATGATGGGCATGACCCTCTTCATAGATATCGATGGATTGATCCTGGGCATAGTCCCAGCCGAAATTCTTATACGTCCAAACCGTATAAACATTCGCCCACTCCTCGGCCGTGCCGTTGACCGTGAAAAGATCACCGCACGCATCACCGACCATGTTGTGGCCTTGCTCGTGCGGCATGCCCCAGCCGGTTCGTTGCTTGTTCAGATTCGGAATAATTTCCTGTTTCGACGCTTCGACCCTAAAGACGATCGGATTGCCGGAGTGCATCCACCAAGGTGTTGGATCGATGAAGTTGTTTTTCCCGAATGTCTCGGGAGCATAAATGATTGGTTTTCCCCCTGCAGGAGGATTGACCCCGCTGACCAGTTTCATTTCCGTTGCCCAAAGTGCATCCAACAACAAAACAGTTCCTTCTGGATCCTTCAACAATTTCCATTCATCGCTGGCGAGGGCAAGACCCATGTGTTCCCCGACAATAATATACTCTTTGTCCGGATTCTGCCTGGCCAGCTCTTTCACCATCCGTACATCGTCCACCCCAACCTTCAAGGTGACGGCTTTATGTTCTTCAAAAGAAGAAAGGCGGGGCACTTCCATCCCTTCAGCCGGCATGGTGACTACATTCTGCTCAACCTTCCAACCGAATCGCTTGCCGATCGTGTTGACCGGATAATCCTCCGGTGCCTGACCCCAACTCCACCCAAGTCCCACGACGAAAAGGCTGCCACCGCCGTCTACCCACTGCTCAACCGCATCAATCTCTTCCTCGGAAAAATCACCCCATGGATTTCCTACGATCAAAAGGTCGATACCCTTCAGGGTCTCCTCCGTAACCCATGACGAGAGTGCATTGACGGTGACCCGATCTGATCGGAGTCGTTGCCGTACCGCCTTGGAGATTCCGTCCAGTTGAAGCCACTCACTGTGGGCCTGCGTGCAGGCAATGGTCTTTCCGCCATTCAATAGCCAGGCAATTAGTTGATAACGAAAGGCGTCATTGTCGGCCATGCCGTCGAATTGAGATGTCATGGCTCCTTCATGTCCGGCCCAAATAGCGACGCGACCATTGCCATGGGGGCCAAACCATCCCAGCACTGGAGATGACAACATGGGTCCCCTGGTCTCAAGCCACAATATGGGTTTGAGTGCCGGATTGGATGAATTAACCGTACTCATTTGAAGATCAAACTTCAGCCGATGTATGCCGCGAAGGATGGCGTCATCACCCGACTGGGCTAGTACGGATCCGACCAACAAGGGCAGGACAAAAATGATTCGACGCATAGTGCAATCTCCATTTTGGGTAATAAAAGGTTCAGAATCTCGGAACCGGGAAGGAATTGAAGAAGCTACGCCGAAGGGCACGTTATTTCAATAGTGAATTCAAGGCGCGGTTTCGCGGATTGGAAACGGACTGAGTTTCGCTTAAAGCCTTTCTTTCAGTTCTTTTGGCAAATACTTTTTCGCAAGTACTAAAACACCTTGTGGGCCCGCCTCCACCCACTTACGCAGATTCTTTTCGTCCCCTTTACACTCTTGTGCCAGCCACAGTGCAACTGGTAATGCTCCCCATTTTTGATCGAAAGGGCCTGTCGATAAACCAACGGTGAGTTTCCTGGCCTGTTCCGGAGTTGCCTTTCTCAATGCATTTAGACGATCGACAAAAACCGGTTGGAGATCGTTAAGAATCGCAATCGCGTGTGCGGTCAAGACACCCCGATCGTCCTTCCATTT
>JAGQUY010000274.1 GCA_020438245.1 Bacteroidota bacterium | reverse complement strand
CGATATGCACCCGACTACCCCGATTGGTTGGCGCAGGGTGTAGTTGATGGCGTCACCTTCCATGGCGTGGGATTCGCTGGCGAATTGAGTCACGGCCGATGCAAAAAAGAAAAAATTACTTGATGCCCGCGGAATGTCAAGCGACCTGGCAAGCGTCACGGGTTTGCCGTTGTCAACGGACTCAGCCACAGCCAGTCTGTCCACATCGCGGTTGATTAGCTCGGCAATTCTGAAAAGAATACGTGCACGGTGTTCGGCAGAAGTCCCTGCCCATTGCGGGAACGCTGTTTGCGCTGCATGAACTGCAGCGTCCACATCGTTCTTATCAGAATCGGGTACTTGCGAATAAGCCTTTCCAATAGAGGGATCAACGTTGTCAAAAAAAGTTCCGGAGACCGGACTCGCGAGAACACCGTCGATATAGTTTTGAATCTTTTTCATGGTCGGTCCGAAAAAATATCGATCTTTTTCATATACATATCATTCAAGGCGTCGGCGACGCCTTTCGAAAGAGCCTGTTCCGTTTCGTCGCTCGTCAACGGAATGATGTTGTGCAAATGAATCGATTGAGACCCAAACCGGATCAAATCCCATGCGCCCTCTGTCAGGGCAGGATGCATCAGTACAGATGAACACTTGGTAAAAACAGGAATAGCCAGGTTCTTGACGATATGCCAGGTCTTGAGGGGCATTTTCCGCATTATCGGAAAACAAGCAAGACTTGCGAGAAACGCCGCCGCATTGGCTTCCGTATCCTGCCAAAGGAGTCCGCGAACAGTCCAATGAAGTTCCGCCCGGTCATCGGTGGTCAATTTCGACATGCCGACGGTAGTGAATGTCGTCATTGGTGCGTCCCCCTTAGGGTGCCATACAAATACATCCAGACGCGGCATTTTTCCGGATTCATCGACAAACGGATAGTGCATGTCGGGTTCGCCGTAGTGTTCTAGATGCTCTTCGAAAACATGATCCAGCAAAGGGGTTGTCGACGGCGAGGACTTCATAAGGATCCAGTACGTCCGCCATCTACAGGAAGATTAATGCCCGTAATATATCCGGCAGCGGGGGAAGCAAGAAACGAAACGGCAGCGGCAATCTCGTCGGCTGTCCCAAATCTTCCGGCCGGAATTTCTTTTAACATTTCCTCCTCGAGTTCGGTAGTCGATTTGCCCGATTTCTTGGATTTTGATTCTATCAGTGTGCGCAGCCGTTCTGTTCGCGTAGCTCCCGGCAAGACATTGTTTACTGTTATTCCAAACGATGCTACTTCCCCCGCGAGTGTCTTCGCCCAATTGGCAACGGCTGCACGAATCGTGTTGGATACGCCCAGGCCTTTTAAAGGCTGCTTCACCGACGTCGAAATGATGTTGATAATTCTGCCATATCCTTCTTTCTTCATTCCCGAGAGAAGTGCCTGAACGAGTAGGTGATTGCAGACCAGGTGCTGATTGAATGTATCCTGGAAAGACCCGATTTCCGCTTCGATTATGGGACCGCCCGGAGGGCCACCCGTATTATTGATAAGAATGTGAACCGCGCCATTTGTCTTGACGAAATTTTCGATCGTGGTTTTCAACTCGTCGGGTCTGGTGAAGTCTGCGACCAGGTATTGATGTGTCTGATTCTTGTCGGTGTCGAGAGAGCCAAGCGTGGATTTCAGGACGGTTTCGTTTCTTGCGACCAAAATGACGTTTGCGCCAAGACCAGCCAGGGCCATCGCGCATGCTTTGCCGATGCCTTGCGTGCTGCCGCATACCAAAGCCGTTTTTCCGGTCAAGTCAGTGTTCATCAGAAATTCCATGCGTAGTTTTTATTGTCCTCGTCACGGGGCTGAATTGATTGATTAAACGATTTCAGTCAGCAATTCCGGTCGGGGACTGGGAATGACAACTTTGTTGACAAGCAGGCCCTTTTGGGCAACAACATGCGCACCGGCTTCCACCGCCGCTTCCACCGCAGCGACATCGCCGGTCATGGTAAGGAATGCTTTTCCACCCAACGCCATGGCGAGACGAATTTCCAGCAACGTCACATTGGCGGCTTTCGCTGCTGCATCCGCTCCTTCAATCAAAGACGCAACGGAAAAAGATTCGATAATTCCAAGCGATCCGAGCATTTCAGCTTTTCCCGTACCGGAAATCGCCGGGAAAACGTCCGGGTGCACATTCGGAATCAAGAAGGTATCAACCACAGAGCCATTACTGACCGCGGCCCCGGAGTCTACACTGGCCTGAACGGCAGCGACATCACCACCTACCATAACGATGTACTTTCCGGAACAAATGGATCTTGAAAGCAGGATTTGAACGTTGGCCGCTTTCAACATGGCGTCCGCGGTATTAAATCCTGCCGCAATACTTCCCAGCTCAATCAGTCCGATCGAATTCATCATACTCGTTGCTCAATCTATTTTTGAATTACTATACTTCCGTTTATGGAAACCACCCGCCCATCGATACTGGCATGAATCGAGGTGCCCATTTTATCGGAGGGCACATCGGCAATTCGGTGTCCCTTTTTTACATTTTCTCCTATGCGAACGGTTGGCTCAGCCGGTTGTCCAACGTGCTGCTGAAGCGGTAGAATGACCCGGTCAACATCCTGACCCACCCGGTCGACAAAAGGAAAATGGACATCGTAGAGTGTAACCCCGAGCCGCTTGATCAGCATGTTGAGGGGTGTTCGGCGCCCCTCATACATCGGATGCGGTTCTTCCGGAGCGGGACCCTGCCATTTTATCCCCTGCGTCTTCATGGCGGCCTTGCTTTGGTCGCAGGCTTCTTTGGGAAAGAGGCTTTCCGGGCAGGCATACAAAGTACACAGGCCGCAGGAACAGCACAGCGAAGCATACTGATTCCAGAAATCAGTTCCCGTTTTCGTAAAGCCCAGACTGCGCATCACCTTGTGAGGCTGCACGTCATAACCCAGGATGTACCGCGGACAGAGTTCGGTGCAATAACTGCATTGATCGCATGCGGATTTGCCGATCCGGTGCATGGATTCTATGGGGAGAGATTTGCGCGTGACAAGCGAATGGTCTTTCGGCAGCACAATGAGTCCGGCACACGTTTTGGTGATCGGCTGATCCAGATCAAAAGTCAGCTTGCCCATCATGATACCGCTCACAAAGACCCCATAGTCGTCGATGGAAGTTCCGCCGGCGAGCGTCAGCGCATCGCGAAAAGTTAATCCCACCGGAACGATTCCGCTGAAAGGTTTCTTCACCGCCCCGGAAACAGAAATGAATTTTTCAATCACAGGTCGCCCTTCGTCGGCAAGGGCCACGTTGTAAAACGTTTCCACATTATTCACCACGCATCCAACCTGCAGCGGATATCCTTGCGGCGGGATCAGGCGTTTGGTGGCTTCGTACACCAGAATATATTCGTCTCCGGATGGATAAAAATCACCCAGTAAATGCGTTCGCATGGACGACTTGAGCGTTGCCTGAATTGACCCTATGGCAGACTTGTTCTTCTCTTTGATGCCGATAATGCCGTTTGTTGCACCGGTGGAGGACATCATCAACTCGAGGCCCCTCGTCACGAGTTCCGGATAGTGATTCATGAGTTCAAAATCCTTGTGGATCAGCGGCTCGCACTCTGCGCCGTTGGCGAGTACCGTGTCTACCTTGCTCTCTGCTTTGAGGTGCGTCGGAAAACCGGCGCCTCCCGCACCGACAACACCGGCCGATCTGATTTTGTCCGTAATACTCATGGTTGTTCTATCGTGAGTAGTAGAAACCCAGATTCCTTTCAACATCCTCCGGCAATTTGGGTAGGGAGGATCTCG
>JAGQUY010000273.1 GCA_020438245.1 Bacteroidota bacterium | reverse complement strand
GCTATGATAGCCAATGTCGTGGTTGTACCGTTGGCGGGATTGATCATGGGCATCGGTTTTCTGACGATAGCGGTGGCTCCTCTATCCGTCACTGTGGCGCATTGGTACGCCGGTGTTAACGCGATTTTGATAGATGGTATGACCGGCACTACGCGCATCGCCGTTCAATTACCTTTGGCCAGCTATTCAGTTTTCCGGTTTGAGACGATCCATGCCATTTGTTATTATTTGCTTCTGGTTTGCCTATTGACATGGCAAATGAAGATCTGGAGGAGAAGATGGACCTATGTAATTGCACTGGGCCTCTGTGTTGCCGTGTGGTCTCGACTATTCTCTCCCCCGATTTTAAGAATAGTGTACCTGGATGTTGATCAGGGCGATGCTTCCGTTGTTCTGACACCTGGCGGCCGAACGATTCTGATTGATGGAGGCGATCGCCGTGAGCACTTTGACTATGGGAAACAGGTGGTTGTTCCCTTCCTGAAGAAGATGGGAATCAAGAAACTCGACTACGTTATTGCTTCGCATCCGCATGACGACCACATTGGAGGGCTTCCTTATGTCCTCCGCGAGTTTCCTGTGGATCACCTGGTTGATGCCGGCCAATGGGTTTCGTCTTCCACGTATCTTGAGATGCTTTCGGCTGTGCCAAACCGGGAGTCGGGATACATAGTTCCTCGAGCGGGTGATGTGCTTGCTATTGAAGACGATCTTCAGTTATATTTTTTACATCCGACGGATTCGTTTGTCTCATCCGCCAAAGCGGCGCCATTCAACACCAACAACGTTTCCATCGTCATGCAGCTTCGGTATCGGGATGCAAAATTTCTCTGGATGGGAGATGCCGAACGAAAAGCGCTTGCTTCCATGCGAAGGTTCGGGCCCTTGCTTGAAAGCCAGGTTATCAAAGTAAGCCATCACGGATCATGGAACGGAACGGACGATTGGTGGTTGAGTATGGTAAGACCTTCCTGGGCGATTTTGTCCTGCGGATTTCAAAACAAGTTTGGTCATCCCTCTCCCTGGGTAGTGGGGCAGATCGAGAAAATAGGCGCCCGCGTCATCCGAACAGATGAAGAAGGAGCCGTACAGTTCTATTCAGACGGCTCAACTATAACACGAATGGACTGACCATGTTGGGTTATGACATCACTGTTTTGCTGGGTCTTTTTCTGGGAACCATCTTATATGGTGTGCTAACGGTCGAAACGGTTAAGCGTCCCGATAGACTCTTTCATGAACAAATGTTTCTCATCCTCGTTTTGATACTCACACTTTTCCACGGTTTTCAGTTTATCGCACTGCTCATCAAAGAATTGTTTGGCAGTGTGGCTACCGAATACTACTCACAAATCAGATATCTTTCGATGTATTGTCTGGTGTTTCTGCCTCCCGTGCTTGTTCACGTACATGCGGCCTTTTTGGCTCATGTCCTTGAGCTTTCGGGGGGCATAGGTCACACCATTCGGAGAGCCCCGCTTCTTTTTTATCTCCCCATAATCCTGCTTGTGTATTTCGGACAATATACAATCATAGACTCCCGCTATCGTATCCTCGATGAGAGCATGAGTGTGATTCCGGCTTTTGTTTTTTACGTGATCCTCGCGTTGGTTTTCTCATCAATCCTCTCGGTCCGGATTTACCGTCAGAGCCGGAACGAGAAATGGCGGCAGTTTTTTCTTATTGAAACGGTGATCATTTTTATCATTGCCGGCCTTCTTCTATATTTCTATTTCTTTGGCGGTACGGGAAATGTACGGCTGGACAAATCCATTAAACATCTTCTTGTCTTGTCGTCGGTGATACCAACCGGGGTAATGATCTATCTTCTATTTAAATATCCGTTCTATTCGACGGTGGCGCGCCGCCGATTTCTTCTCGCCAGTATGGCCGGAGCTTTTCTCAGTGTGTATGTCGTTTGTGTCCGCGCATTGAGGAAGATGGGTGAAGAAAACCCGGAAGTCAACACGGCGTTGCTTGAAATTCTGCTGGTTTGCCTGTTATTCGTACTCTACGAACCCATCAAATATCTTGTCCGCAAGGTTGCCGGGTATTATGCTTTGAACCAACGGTACTTGTATCAGGGGGCGGTTCGTCGAATGAGCGAACGCATTGCGGGCGCCGGTAATTTGCGGGACTTGGCCAAGGTGGTCCGTGCCTCCATTGTTGAAACGATGGATGTGGAGGAAGTCGGCGTGTTTTTGATTTCTCAACAAGGAAACCCGAACGAAACGTCATTTTCTCTTTCGATGTCCTTGGGAGATATCAAGCCCATCGATTTGTCCTCCATCCTGAAAAATTTGTCCAAAAGCAACGGGCTTTATGAGGTGAGACGTTCCAATATTTTTCATCTCCGTTCCGAAGAAATTCCATATCAGGTCTATACCTCCATCCTTCTTGACAATGAGTTGGTCGGCGTATTGGCACTTGGGAGGAAGAAATCGAATGAGGAGTTCCCGTTTGAAGAGAAGGAACTGCTGCTCACGCTGGCAAGCCAAATCGCCATTGCTATTGAAAATATCGAGCTGATGCAGCGGCGAATTGAACTCGAGGCCAAGATATATGAGGCGGACAAGTTATCCTCCTTGGGTATGCTTGCGACCAGCATTGCACACGAAGTGAAGAATCCACTGAGTTCGATCAAGAGTATTGTGCAGTCCATGGCGCATGAAAAAGCCAAAGCGGGCGCAGACCCGGTGGAACTGCAGGACCTTGAGATTATCAAAGAGGAAATTGACCGATTGACCGGCGTCGTCGGACAGCTTCTAAAATATTCGAAGACGGATGACCGTTCCGTTGATCAGGTCGATGCGGTGAAGATCATCGGAAATATCATCACCATTCTCCGACAGGAAAGCAGAAGTAAAGGCATTACCGTTTTTACCAGGTTTGACCGTTCACCACTGCTCATGAAAGTTCGCCAGGCCGACTTGAAAGAGATTATATTTAACGTTATCATTAACGCAGTTCAGTCAATGGATAACGGCGGGCGGCTTCTTGTCAGGGCGGATTTCGAGGCCATTGATGAGGACGTTTTTGCTTCCGGTACATCCACGTTGACGCTTCATGATCGGCTGTATCCTGATGACGTTGCAGATGGGTATGAAGAATGGCGAATGGAGCCGCTTGTTGCCAAGTCGATTCAGAAGGAGGGGCCAGCGCAGCAGGATGGCTTGGATGGCGAAGGGGCGGGCAAGGTGACCTGTTTGAAATTATCCATCACCGATTCCGGCCAAGGTATTCACCCCGAGCGTCTCCCGGATGTTTTCAAACCGTTTTTTACGACCAAACCCACAGGAACAGGACTTGGTCTGGCCATTGTGAAAAACAAGGTGGAGTCTTTGGGCGGAAAACTTGTAGTACGCAGTCAATTAAATGTGGGAACCTGCTTCGAAATGTATATTCCTGCCATCGCGAGTCCACAGCATGTCTGATCCGGTAACGAACAAACCCGATAATTCGACTATCAACGTCCTCATTGTGGACGATGAGAAAGCGGCCCGATACGGGATGATCAAGGCGCTAAGACCGGAAGGGTTTCGTCTGGCGGAAGCAGAGGATGCCCTCTCCGCACTTAACCTTCTGAGTACGAATTCCTATCATATTGTCATCAGCGACGTAAGCATGCCCGGTATGAACGGTATTGAACTCGTCAAGACCATACGTGACCGGCAATGGCCGGTTTTGGTGATCATGATCACTGCACACGGTTCGGAGAAACTTGCGGTGGAAGCGATCAAGTCGGGCGCGTTTAATTATATGTCGAAGCCCTACGACATTGAAGAGCTCAGGGCTCAGGTTCATCATGCCGCTCAACAGATATTTTTGTTGCGCGAAAACGAGCAGTTGCGGCATGAACTTCAGATGAAGAAGGGGTTTGGGCACTTCGTCGGTGAAAGTAAACCCATGCAAAAAGTGTACGACCTTATCGACAAAGTCAGCCGCAATATTGTAACGGTCTTGATACGTGGGGAAAGTGGTACCGGCAAGGAAATGGTCGCGCGTACGATTCACGAACGAAGTCCCCGAAGTTCAGGCCCGTTTGTTTCTCTGAATTGTGCCGCCCTGCCCAAGGAACTGATTGAAAGTGAACTATTCGGATATGAAAAGGGCGCGTTTACGGGCGCGGTTGGCTCGAAACAAGGTAAGTTTGAGATTGCCGACAAAGGGACTATCTTTCTTGATGAGATCGGTGACATGTCGTTGGAAACACAGGCCAAGGTACTACGCGTAATTCAGGAGAGGAAGTTTGAGCGTGTCGGGGGGACCGAGTCCATTCAGGTGGATGTACGAATTCTGAGTGCCACCCATCGCGATTTGGAGAAACTGATTCGAGCAGGTCAGTTTCGGGAAGACTTGTATTACCGCCTGAATGTCGTGGAGATCCTGCTTCCAGCTCTGAAGAAAAGACCGGAGGATATCATACTGCTCTCCCGTTTCTATCTCGACGTGTTTTCTGAGAGACACCACATCCCCGTCAAACGCTTTTCACAGGATGCGATGAAAACCATGATGGACTATGACTGGCCGGGTAATGTGAGAGAACTGATCAACGTTGTTGAACGATGTGTAGTGTTGAGTACGGGGGAGGAAATTACCCGGGACCAACTGCCTTCGGATCTTTTGGGAAGACCGGAATTCGGCGCTCAGGGCGTCAAAGAAATGCTTGACCGTGGAGACGTAACCTTTCAGGAGGCCAAACAAAAAGTTGTCCGATCGTTTGAACGAGAGTTCATTTTGGAAGCCATGCGGCTCAACGAATACAATATTTCCCAAACGGCTGTCAAACTGGGCATGAAGAGGCAATATCTACAGCAAAAAATCAAGGAACTTGAATTGAACATACAGGAAGTAAAAGAGAACGGATGAAGCCAGCAGTTATCCGGCAAGAACCGGCCGCCAGCCTTCAAACAGCGCGTGCCTTACCCGAAGAAGACCGGCCCATCGGAATTTTCGATTCAGGTATCGGTGGTTTGACGGTTGTCCGTGAAGTCATGAAAATATTGCCGAACGAGCGGATTATCTATTTGGGTGATACGGCCCGTGTGCCATATGGCACCAAGTCAGACCGGACCATCAAAGCGTTCACGCTCCAAAGTTGTTTGTTTCTGCTCGAGCACGACGTCAAAATGATCATTATAGCCTGTAACACGGCAAGCGCAGTGGCGTTGGATTTCATCGCCAATATGTTCCGCATCCCGGTTATTGGTGTTATTAAACCCGGGTCGGCTGCGGCGGCATCAAAGACAAACACAAGACGCGTGGGAATTATTGGCACACAAACCACCATCAACAGTCACTCCTATACCCGGACACTGCAAAGCCTTAACGCGCAGATTGAAGTCTTTGCGCAGCCCTGTTCGTTGTTTGTTCCCATCGCTGAGGAGGGCTGGCTGGAACACGATGTGACCATGCGGGTTGCGGAAGAATATTTGAAGGTTTTCGCGGACACCCGGATTGATACGTTGGTTATGGGGTGTACCCACTATCCGATTCTCGCTTCCGCCATTCAAAAAACGATCGATCATGTGATGGGACAGCATGTGCACCTCATTGATTCCGGAATCGAGACGGCTAAACAGGCAAAAGCCATCCTGAAGGAGTCCCTGTTGCTAAACAGGAGTCAGTCGAGGACCTCCAACCGATTTTATGTCACGGATCTTCCAAAAAACTTTTCTCGGGTTGGACAGATGTTTCTCGGTAGCGCGGTCGATCATGTTGAGACGGTCAACGTGGAAATCATGGGGATGTGATGGAAGACTTCGTCCTGGCCTTCATACCCATTTTTGTGGCGATCGACGTAATCGGAATTGTACCGGTATATCTAACGCTGACCGATGGAATCCCTGATCGGGCAAAAAAGCGCGTGTTGAGACAGTCGACGATAACGGCATTTGCGGTCAGCTTGATGTTTCTTGCGGTTGGCAAGGTCGTTTTCACTTTCCTGGGGATCACCATCAGTGATTTTAAGATTGCCGGCGGTATCATTCTTTTTGCCATTGCAATCAATGATTTGCTTTTTTCAACCACGGAACGTAAACAAAACGAAGTGAAGGATGAGACAAAGGACATTGAGATTCACCACGCGCCCAGCATCGGTGTTGTCCCCATCGGCATTCCGTTGATTGTCGGCCCGGCCTTGCTTACTACGTTGATGATTTTGATCGACACACATGGAATCCTTCCGACCGTAACCGCCGTGGTACTCAATCTCTTGATCGTCTATGTTGCTCTTCGTTTTTCGTCTGGCATTTTGCGACTGATCGGACGTAGCGGTGCGGACGGAATCGCAAAGGTTGTGACGATTTTGCTTGCCGCGATCGGGGTCATGATGGTCCGGCAGGGTATTACGGATTTTATCGCCGGATGAATATGGACGAATGGGAGGAAGAAGAAATAGCAGAGCCTGCGCCTGATCCGTCCAATGAGGTGGGATCTGAGCGTTGGAAAAAAACGGCGTACGAGGCAATACTCAGAGATATTACCAGTGAGTTTGAGAACACCAGATTCAATGCGGTGTCTTTGATAGAGCACTTTGAAGGCGATCCACGACTGCAACCCTTGCTCGCGGGATTATTGTCGTCAGACCAGGAACACCTGCTTGTTACCGCGCTGATGGGTATCGGGGAGTGGCGTCATTCTGAGGGTGCAGGAATGGTTATCGATTTCTTGACGGATGCCAATCGCAGAGAAAAAATTACAGAGCAGGTCGAAGAAGAGGCCATTTTATCATTAGGCCATGTCGGTGGTTCTGAGTCGTTGGATTTTTTAGGCAATTATGCCGTACAACGTTTCAAAGATCATGAAGAGGAGGAGGACTCGCGGGGCATGGCAGCGGTCGAGGGAATAGCCCAAATAGCGATGCGGGGAGACGCTTCCGCAGTTCGATTCTTGATTGACAAAGCCGGTCATGCGGCCTGGAATATGCGGGAAACCTGTGCAGATGCCCTTGGTATGGTTTTTCGCGGAAAGGAAGCAATCCCCAAGCTCGTCTACGACACGCTGATCACGTTGACAAAGGATCCGAATCGTGATGTACAAATCGCAGCTTACCTGAGTTTGGATGATATTGTCGGATTGGATGAGGTGAACAAAAAAATTTTGAAAGAAGCGAGACACAAACAGATATTCGGCAACTCGTAAGCCGACAACCAGGTAGAGGTTCACGTGGATATTCAATCGATCAGGACAAAGGTTCGGGACGGATTTCATCCCACTTTTTGGGTGGCCAACGGAATGGAACTTTTTGAGCGGCTTGCCTACTACGGTCAGGCGACGGTGTTGAGTATCTTCTTACGGAATACCCTTCATTTTTCCGAGGTGGAAGCAGGTCAACTTTCTTCCATTTTTGGAGGTCTGATCTACTTGCTGCCGATTCTGGCGGGCACCTTGGCCGATAAGTTTGGATTTCGTCGTGCTTTTTCGATTGCGTTTTCCATGCTGGCAGTGGGGTATTTCCTTATCGGTTCGACGGCCATGCCCGGCTTTCATGAGTTTTATGCCGGTATTTCGCTCTATGGATGTCTGGTTGTCATTTTGATATTCACCGCCTTTGGCGGGTCCTTCATTAAACCTTCCGTGCTTGGCACGGTGGCTCTGACGACCAAGGAAGAAACGAAATCTCTTGGTTATGCGATATACTATTGGCTTGTCAACATTGGAGGGGCGATTGGCCCCGCCATTGCCTTTATCGTACGCGATCAGATCGGTATTGCGAGCGTATACATTGTATCGGCGATAAGTTGCGGCCTCATGTTTGTCGTTAATTTCTTTTTCTACAAGGAAGTGGGAAACGGAGAGCAGGATTCCGAGTCATTGGGCACCAAGCTGAAGAATCTCGTCGTCGTCCTGGGCAATTTCAAATTCATATCGTTCCTGCTTATTTTCGGACTCTACTGGATCATGTTTTGGCAGATTTTTATCATCATCCCTTTTTATGTGACGGATTTCATTTCAGCCGATGCACCGTTCGAACTTATTCAGTCGGCCGGGGCCTGGAGCATTATCCTCCTTCAGCTCATCGTAAACCGTCTGACCAAAAAATGGTCACCGGGCGTTGCCATGATCGTCGGTTTCATCATCTCAACGCTTTCCTGGCTCCTGGTTCTGGCAAGTCCATCCATTCCGACAATTGTTGCGGCAATCTTTGTTTTTTCCATCGGGGAACAGACCCAGGCACCTCGTTACTATGAATATATCTCCGATATAGCCCCCAAAGGCCAGCAGGGGCTCTTTCAGGGCTATGCGTTTCTGCCCGTGGCAATTGCATGGGGTGTGGGCGGTACGCTGGGAGGCTGGTTGTATGGAACCATTGCAAAACCATCTTCGTACCCGGAGATCATCTTCGTGGTTCTCTTTGGCATCGGCGTGCTTGCCACGATCTTAATGACGATTTACCATGTAGTTGTAACCCGTCACCACGCCAGATCATGATGACCGGATGATCCCTGCTCGTTGGCTACTGATAGGTGCGGTCGTCGTTGCTGCACCGCTGCACCTTCTGGGACAAACGGATTCGACCTCTCTCGCATCCGATTCAAGCCAAGTTATTCGAACGCCTGATATTCAGACCCTCCTTTCGGCCACTTTCAGGAAAAAATCGGCCATCGCGATGGACTCTCTTGCCCTTTATCGCATATGGACACACGATGATCTGATGAATGTCTACCATGAAGATTTGGCGGATTTTCTATGGTTGATCGGTGGAATGTATGTGCACGATCTCGGCAGTTATGGTAAACCCATCACGGCCTCTTTCAACGGTTTGTCCAACCGGCAGCTTCTTATTCTTTTCGACGGTGTCCTGCTGAACGAGTCCGATGTGGAATGGATGAATTTGAACCAGATTTCGCTTGAGAACATAGAACGTATCGAGTTTTACCGCGGGACCATCGCGGGAAGATATGGCGCTGCCGGCACCGCCGGTTATGTGAATATTATTTCGAGGCGTTTTCCCAGTGAGACGCCCATAACTTCCCTAAAATACCGGTCCGTATTTAGTGACTTTGGTGACATCGGGGTGTTCTTTGGAAGAAACTTCGGGTCTCGAGTCCGAGCATATATAGGCGGGTCTTCAAAAGAAACTCCCGGAGAACAGTATGTGCAGGGATTGAAGGGCGGATTCATCCAAAATCTGCAGCAAACCAGATACAACGGGACTCAGTGGGTCGGTGGTTTTGATTATCTGGTAAATGATAAGTGGTCGTT
>JAGQUY010000272.1 GCA_020438245.1 Bacteroidota bacterium | reverse complement strand
GACCCTGACCGGGTATTTGGATTCGACCTTCCAAATCGCCGTACTGGATGGTCAGACGAGCAGCGCCACCATTACTCTTCGTGCAATCCCTGCAGGTCATGTTTTTCTTTCTTCTACACCCTCCGGTGCGGCTATCTTTTTGGATAATGTACAGACGTTCAAGACAACACCGGATTCCGTCAAAAACATACCGGTCGGAAACCACATGATAAGACTGACTTTGGCCGGTTATGTTGACTCGATGTTCACTGTGGCGGTAGTCGATATGCAAACAACGGTGGTTTCCGTCAATCTACGCCCTGTACCGCCGCTGCCCAAGGTCCCGCAAAACATCCAGGACATCTTCAACAATCACTGCATCGCTTGCCATAGCGGCAGCAACCCGCCTCAGGGACAAAATCTGTCCGACGACTCGGCCTACGTGCACATTGTGAATGTGTCCTCCCGTGAAAACAGCTCACTCAAGAGAATTCTTCCATTTGACCCGAACAACAGCTATCTGGTTCGCAAGATTCAGGGAACAGGCATTTCCGGTGGGCGCATGCCGTTGGGCGGACCCTACCTTACCCAAACACAAATCGACAGCGTACGTTCGTGGGTGACTCAGGGCGCTCCGGCCCGTTAACCCGACGATGGGTCCATGGTTTGGTTCCATGATTGCTCGATTGGATTTCTATCGATAAGTGAGACCGATCATCAGCACATAGACTGAAGTAATGGGGTCATCGACCACACGCATCGGTAATTCGATGTCGCCAGTTGCCGTTATCCAGGTTCCCGCGTTTCCTGATATGGCAAAGTGATGTGTAATCGGCACATCCCAACCGGCCCCAAAAGTAAGGCCGACTCCCGTCCCGCTTACAATAACTGCGTCGGCGCCTGAACCCAATTTGACCGTCGATTTGGCCAAACCTGTCCCGCCCTTCATAAAAAAACCCGATTTCCATGGAAACCACAAAATAATCACGTTCGCATTCCAATTCTTGGCCGGATTCACATTTTCAAATTGACCTGCCGTGAACGTTGATGACTCAAGACCTATCAGGACGTGCCGGGATATGGCTCCGCCAACTCTAAGAAACCCCCCGACGGCATCGCTTTTGGTAACGGACGGACAATCGGTACAGGAAACCCGAATTGTACCAATGCCTCCGGCAGACTCCACCCAAAATCCCTTGCGGGTGGACTGCGCGTTGAGGATCCCGCTTAGACTCGCAATCAGAATTATCAACGCCGCGGCTTCCAATAAACGTCGTGACATATTCAAAGCTTCTCCACAACAAGCGGTTTGACTTTTGATTTCTCTTATTTCCATGGCAAGGCCGATCCGGTCCAAGTCAGCAGGAGGAGGGACTGGGGAAAGTCGCGAACTTCATTGGGCCGATCCTTGTAGTAGCTGGTTCGTCGGTAGTAACCGGTATTCAGGCCCAGGCCAAGATTGAATGCGATCGGAATATTGATGTCAATCCCGCCGAAATTCAAGTTATGATTGGCGGCTGCGCCGCTCACCGTGTGAACCAATTCGGATCTGAAATACATCGTCACATATCTCAGGCCTCGGCGTTCATAGATGCATGCTATCCGGTAACCAACTCCGGGACCAAAGTCATATTCGCGCTTGCCGACTCCTGCAAAAGGAGCATCTACTGCCCCGAGCAGGATTCCATCGACAAACAGCTGCGTTCGGATTCCGGACTTTCGTCCCACACGCCAGCGTGAATAAAATCCCAATTCGATGCTCTGGGCCGAGAATCTTTGTGCTGAATTGTTCAGAAAGTCAAAGCGCTGATTGATCGCAAATCCATGACGATGCCCGGTCCTCTTACTTCGCAGGTTTGTCGCAAACAAACGACCGCTTGCCTGCACTTCATTCAGACCACCTCCCCCGCCCGGGCTGACCTGCAACCGAACGGAAAAAACATCAAAGGGTGCCGTAAATCGTGTTCCAAACGGATCTCCATATTGCAGATCAGCCTCGACGGTTGTTGAAGGCGAGTACGTATTTTTGGCATCGATAAAACCGGAATCGGCTACTACTCGGGGCCCGGCACCCACTCGAAGGATGAATGATTTCGGACTGTGCTCGACCGGATTGGGCCCCACGCTGGCCCATTGCCCACGAACAAAACGGTTCAAACCGCCGATAGGATCAAACGGTATGGCCGCAACTTCGCGGAGGAGGCGCTGAGCACCCGTTGCCTCGTTGTCACGGATGCTGGAGCCGACGCGGTAAAAGACTTCCCCTATTGCCACACCGCCAAAGCTCGTCATAAAAAAATCATTGAGGGAAGGTTGTTCGGTCTCGCCAAAATACTCCCACGTCCAAGACCCAAACAGGGTCAACGGAACGGATTCCCAATAATCAAGACCGTTTGCACGGCCCGCGTTAAAATACATGCTCCCATGAAACGGATGCGAAAAAGTATTGCCTGCAAATGAATTCTCGTCCCATACCCAACCATCCCTGAAATTTTTTCTCCAGTCGGAGGCATCGACTCGCGCCCATCGTTTATCGAGAAGTCCCGCATCGAATCGATTGACGGCAAGATTAATGAGCAGTACCTGACTGACCGCAAGGGGAACGTTCGAAGCGGTCGAGGGATCGCTCTGAATGGATACCGACGCTTCGAGCGGAGGTCCGTCTTCTTGCGCTACTGCAGCATTCAACACAAGAACCATCACAGCGAATAACGACCATTTCATCAGCCGAAAGACCATACCAATGCCATCTGTGTTAAGGGTGGCCACTTCTTCGTATTTTAATCGTCGCGGTGAGGCAACTGTGCTATAATCTATCCTATTACGCGATGGCCTACAACCCCAAAAAATGCTTGTTTGCCCATGCAAGACAGCGTAACTTTTTCCATTCATAACAAGAGCGAGGCCACCATGATCAGAATCCTGACACTCATCTGCTTTCTTTCAATTCAATATCTGGTCGCCCAGGAAGAACTTCCCACCTTCAAACCCAAACACCTCGACGTCTATAAGGCAGGATATGCCTTTGTCGTCAGCGAGGGTACGGTGACCATCAGAAATTCAGCAGGGATGATCAGACCTATTCCCGCAGGTTCTTTCGGAACGATATGGTTTGGATCGGACAGGGCGCGCATCGAGGAGGTGAAATCGGTCAGCGAATACCAAAGAATGACCAGACCGTGCCGTACGTTGTCAGAAATTCTCAGACAACAAGTCGGCCGCCAGATTGTCTGGCGACGATTGGGCGAAGAACTGTCCATATCCGGCACGCTTGAACGCGTTACTGATTTTGGCGACAGGCTCCTGATTGATTTGAAAACCGGCAGTCAAAATTTGACTCTGCCGGTTTCGGAATACAACGATTACTTCGAATTTCCCCAGGGGAGGATTGTAGACATGACCGATTCGGTCCGGCAAGAGTACCTTGCCATTCGTTCAAGCGGGGGATCTGATCTGGCCTTCCAAATGGTGTATCTTCAAAAAGGACTCGGATGGACACCCAGCTACCGGGTGGATCTGCTGGATGACAGGAATGCCCAGATCGTACTTTCGGCAACGCTGCTGAATGACGCGCAGGATCTTGAAAAGACCGATCTCAACTTCGTTGTCGGATTCCCGCATTTCCTGTACAGCAATATTGAAACCCCGTTGACGATGAAGCAAACCGTCATGGAATTCCTGAACGCACTGAGTTATGCCGAAGGAGGGTCGCGACCGTCGTATCAGAGAAGTGCGCTCGCAAATCAGTCGGTCATGTACGATTTCGCTGAAGAAACTTCCGTGACCGACTTTGCCAACATGGCGGGCCTCGAGGGATCTTCAGAAGAAGACTTGTTCTTTTATAATCTGAAAAACGTCAGCCTGAAGAAAGGACAGCGAGGACAATACAACGTCTTCAGCGCCAAGGTTCCCTATGAGCATATCTATGAGGTAAGTCTGCCTTCCGGGTTGCGCGATGATGTCTATTACGCCGACCGTCAGGAAACCTCCGAGTATCCGGTATGGCATTCCATCAAGCTGGAAAATACAACAACCAATCCGTGGACAACGGGCAGCGTGATCACGTTTCAAAAATCCAAGTCGCTCGGCCAAGATATTCTTCACTATGCGCCGGTAAAAGCTTCAACCAATGTCAAAATAACACAGTCCCCCGATATCCGTATTATGGAAGAGGAAAAGGAAACCTCCCGTAAGGAAGACGTCAAGAAAAAGGACGGCTACTATTATAACCAGGTGACCATTGACGGAGAAATTGTTGTTCAAAATTTCAAATCGAAGGAAGTTCGATTGACGGTTACCCGCCCGATAACGGGTACGATCCTCAAAAACTCCGACAATCCAAAAATCATCCAAAAGGCAAGCTTGTATCGAGCCATGAACGCGCGGAATGAAGTCGTTTGGGAAGTTCCGGTCAAAGCCGGCGAAACCAAAAAAATCACCTACCAATATGAGGCGTTGATAAGAAGATGAGTAGGCGTTATCTGTGGCATGTACTGTTCGTTCTCTCCTGTTCGACTCTCTTTGCGCAGGAGATCTATGTTTTAGAAGGTTCAATCGCGGAAAAATATCCTGTCAAAATGCTGTTGTGTCGAAATGGAGACAAACTTTCGGGCAGCTATTATTACCTAAAATCCGGAACGCTTATTTCTTTGGAAGGATTCATGCGATCGGACACGCAGGCCGATTTTTTTGAGTTCCAAGACCCCGCCAAGCCCAGCGGACAGTTTTACGGCTCGTTGACTCAAAAGGGATTCGATGGAAAATGGCTGAACCTGGACAGTCGAAAGGAACTCTCCGCATTCTTGAAGACTTCAAAGGAAACAGGCGACGAGTTTTGGCGTCCGACCGTGGATTTTCAATTTGAAGCCCAACCGGATCCCTTGTCCGATTTTTCAATTCCCCGATTTCACTACGAAGGTAACTTTGCCGTTCAGAAAAAACTCGAGGAGTTGTTCTCCTTCAAGGACCTAACCGGTGAAACATGGGATGAAGTTAAGGAGAAATTTGCCCGAGAAGACTTCCCAATGGGAATCGTACACATGTCAGGAAAGGTTACCTGTAACAAAGACTATATACTGTCGGTAATTATGTCCCTTGGAGGAATGGGGGCACACGGTTCATACTGGGATACCCGAATCAATGTCAATCTGCACGCTGCCAGGAAGCTTATCATCGGCGATTTGTTGAATATGAATGAAGTCGGGCCGTTGGCTGAATTCTGCAGGCGGACGATGGAAGAACGGCTGATGGAAAAGACGCAAGATATCGAGAACGATGGACTGGATATACATGATTTGGTAAACGGAGATCTTTTCAAGATCGAAGATCTCTCCAACTTCTCCGTTATGGAGGATGAAGGCATCGCCTTCTGTGCATCTTGGGAATTTCCCCATTTCGCAAAAGCCTATGAGCCCGATCGGGTTATCCTGATATCCTTTTCAGAACTGGCCCCCTACATACGTATCGGTGGACCGCTCGAAGCCTTTTACTGATCCGTGCGAAAAGGGTTGCCCCTCTGGTTGTGTAACCGTACTTTGATTTCCCAGCACGCGACAACGTCAATCATCGGAAAGCATATGAAGTGGATTTGTTTACTACTGTTCACCTTGTGCAGCTGCGCACAGCCTAAGGTACCGAACGCATACAAAATTGTCGTACCAGACTCCCTGCGTACCGTGAAAGCAGAACTGCAGGAAGCCTGGCAACGATGGAATTCGTATTCCCCCCTTCCCTTCACGTTTTCCGATTCGGGCAGCCACACAATCTACATCAATGACAGTGCAGCTTACTCGAATGCATTGTTCACGGCGAATGATGATTCCTTGTGCGTCCGTGGTGAATGCGTGGAAACCAAGGAATCCCTTCTCGCCGTACGTCAGGGCTCTGATATTCGATTCATTACAAACCGTCGCGGTCGAATGTGGTTTCTCGTCGGTTCAATCAACGAGCTCGTTAATCATGACACGTCGGCCGACAAAGCGGTACTGCTCATAGCCAACCGGCGAACCGCTCTCGAATCCTATCATACCGGCAATAAGTGGATCGATGTGGTCAACGTATTCGGTACGCTTCGAGATTATCGTCAGGCGGAGGAAACGGAGGAACACTATTTTCGATTTCACGGTTTGCCCATGGTGTATGATCCGGTGGTACTCATGAAGGCACTTACACCATACGGAGAGGAAGCACTCGCGAAATATCGTCCGACTCTCTTCACCTATCCTGATTTCGAAACCAAGGTTCTGGTTACAGGTGACGTGATGGAGTTTCACTACGACGAAGCTCACAATGCAATCCACCTCGTAGACAACAAACAAACCACCGGGCGTTTTGCCGAGATAGTAAGCGTCTACTTTGCAAGACAGTTGTATGGAAAGAGTTTTCTGGCTGAATCGTACGGTTTGTGGCAAAGCGGTACGTTTTACGGAAAGACTTTTGAATGGTGGAAGGCGAAACGGTCCTTGCTCAATTTGGTGGATAAAGACGAGTTGTTGGAGCCGCCGACAAACTCGTTAAACCCCTTTCTTCGACATCTGCTGGGACTTTGGTTTTGGGAAACAAGGGCACAGGAAGCGGGGATTATTTTCGGCAGTCCAGGAAAGTTCATATCCGCATTCACTCCGGCCATCCCGCCTGTGAGCGTCCCGAAATCGGTCTCTTATCCGGTCGCCCGTTTCAAAGGCATTTGCTTTGCCCACACCAACGGAAGCGAATCAGGTTATATGTCCCGGCAATCTGCAGCGTCTCTGGAAGCCGCCAAGGAAATCGGAGTCAATGCCATTTCGCTTACTCCCTTTGCCTACTCGAAGACGGAAAACAGCCCGGATATCGGATTCATTCTTGACGGAAATTGGGATGAAACCGCCGGCAGTTTGTTTAAGGCTGCAGAAGATGCACACCGACTCGGCTTTCACGTTATGTTGAAACCCCACATCTGGCTGGGCAACGGAAAATGGTGCGGTGAAATTGAAATGAAAAGCGTCGGTGACGTGGGACGGTGGATGAAATCATACTCAGAATTTATTACCTATCAGGCATTGATCGCCGAACTCGCCGGAATGAACTCCGTATGCATTGCGACAGAGCTTGAAAAAATGGCCGGGTATTCGGACGCGTGGCGACGAATTATCGCCCTGGTTCGTGTTGCCTATTCCGGACCGTTAACGTACGCGGCGAATTGGAGCGGCGAATACAAAACAATCGAGTTTTGGGATGATCTCGATTTCATTGGAATCAATCATTACTTCCCCCTCGCCAGCGACGAGAATGCATCGGTCGAAACACTGCAGACAAAGCTGGATACAATCGCATCCGGCTTGGGTAATTTCAGCGCAAAATGGAACAAGCCGATCGTCTTCACCGAGGTCGGATTCACCAGCAGCACGGCGGCATTTGTCAATCCTCACGATGAAGATTTTTCCAAACCGGCTTCAGAAGACATGCAGGCACTCGGATTCCGCCTGATCTTCAAGACGTATGACAAGAAACCGTGGTTTAAAGGGTACTTTTGGTGGAAATGGGAAAGCGCCGAGACGCGGCGGCGAAGCTCAGCCAAGTCCTTTCACTTCCGGGGAAAAAAGGCCGAACAGGTTGTCAAAGTCTATTATCAATAGATTGGGAATCGCTTCGCTCTTTCTCAGTCCGGAATCTTTCTCAACTGGACGACATCAACCCTGTCAATTTCCCTATTCGATCTTGATTTAATTTCAATAAGACGCTTTTTGTCGACATAAGGCACCTTGACGTCCCCGATGCCATAACGCGACATTGTTTCGAGAAATTGTTGAAGATTCTTTTCGGCACGCAACAGTAGGATGTCAACATCTTCTGTAGGACGCACAAAACCGTTAAACACACATGCGAAACCGCCAACCGTAATGTACTGAACTTCATTTCTTACGAGCTGGGCCAACAGTTTTTCGAATGAGTTCATTTTCTTTGATCGATTTCCAGAGGCCGTTCCGGACCAGAAACTCATAGAGCAAAACTGCTCCCTGAGAGGGACGAAGCCGGAACTGACCAACTTGTTTTTTTATGGGTTCGTTTGTATGCATAAGGCCAATGTAGATTTTTACGAGCAGGCAGGCAATGCCGGATTCAGGATAGTCTTTGCACGATCCGCTCCACCTCGTTTATTGCAAACTCGGATCGACCGTAGGTACACAGGAAATTTTTCAGATCGGGTAATTGTCTTTCAAGTCTGTCCGATCCGAGTGAGATAAGAAGATGGTTTCGACGTTTGAAGCTGGAATTCAAGAATTCTCTCCACATCGCCGGGAACTGATGAATTTGTTTCCAGGCAGCAGGTCTCACATCGGTTACCACGACCAGCAAATCATGTTCCGGGAGGTGATCAGGCTGCTTGTCAATGGACGTAGTCCGGAATGGACATTCTCCCAAATGCAGAGATTTCAGACTTCGTTTCTCAGCCTCAAGCACGAGGACCAGCGTTTTGCCTTGCGGACTTGGCACAATGCCTCTTTTTATGCAAACGACTTCTTTGGCAATTTCCCGTGCCGCTTCGAAATAATCGGCACGGCCAACCCGTTCTTCAATCGTTTGCATATCGATCATTCCTTTTCGTACTCCTACTGTTTCGCGCAAAGTGGATGCCCTCCGTAAGGAGGATTCCAACCGAACTTGCAAAATCTCTTCCTTCTCTATGGCCCGAGAGATCACCTTGATTGCGTCCTCCACATCCGAAGGCATCAAAAGGAAATCTGCTCCCGCTCGAAAGGCTTGTAAAACCGCGTTTCCCTGCTGATCTGCAACCGCGCCCATAATCAGTGCATCGGTGAAAATGGGGCCATCGTATCCCCAGTCGGTCCGAAGAAGGCCGCTCGTCATCGCTTCGGAAAGGGACGCCGGGAGCCCTGAAGGATCGAGTACCTGAGACGCAAGATGCCCCGTCATGAGTCCGACTGACGGAAAAGCTTTGCACAAGGTCCTGAAGGGCTTCAACTCAACTGAGTTCAGCCGGCCGATATCCCCTTCAAGCTCCGGCAGATCTTCGTGCGAATCGACAATCGTATCGCCATGACCGGGAAAGTGCTTCAACGTCGGCAGCATACCCCGAGATTCAAGTCCCGTGATATAAGCTCGCGCACAGGCAATCACATGGTCAACTTGTTGGCCGAAGGATCGGATGGAAATAATCGGATTGTCCGGATTGTAATCCACATCAACAACGGGGCTGAACAGGACATGCACTCCGCATGCCTTCGCTTCCATCGCCGTAATTTCCGCGCTTCGAAGGATGCTGTTCAAAGATTTGGATCTCCTGGCCAATTCGCCAAGACCCTTGAAATATGGGAACGATGTGGCCCCGCTCCATTGTTGGCCTGCACCACGCTCCATATCGGCACACATCAACAACGGCAGGTCACTCAACTCTTCCAGACGGGAAATGGTATCTGCTACTTCTCGGGCGGCACCGCCAAATACAACGAAGGACCGTATCCGATGTTTACGGATGAACTGTTCACCGCACTCATAGGCCAGTTTTGGGTCGTCAAAATCAAGCCGGGGTATGATCAGTCCGGCTACTTGCGATTGGATGTCTGTCATAGACTAACATAAAAAGGGCGCCGGTCAATTGCCAGCGCCCCGAGAGAGAACGAGGAGGAGACTTTTCTTAATAATGGAGTATTTGCTCTATTTCTGATGCCCGTCGGTATAGTCTGCCCGAATGTTAGTACGTAAGCACCCCGGCTTCTTCTCCATGACAAACGTACGTCTTCTTGGGTGCGGATAACATACCCCAATCGGGCCATTTCAATAAAAAAAGGCGCCGGCTGTACGCCAGCGCCCCGAGGGAGTCACCGAGGAATTCAGCTCAACCTCTTAGAAATTGAAAATCACACCCATTCTGGCTTGTCGGGGTGTATCCCAAAATAGGCCGTCGTGGGTAAGAACGTCATACTGTTGGCGTTGACGTGTATCTGACGCCGATGGAGTATAACCCACATCATCGGGTCGGCCACTGCCCGTATACACTGCGATGATGTTCTTACGATCAAGCAAATTAAGGACCTGAACATATACGTTCAGACTCATATTCGAATTCAGGTTGATCGTCTTATCCGCTTTCATATCCAATCTGAGCGTCCAAGGCTGATACTGACTGTTTCTTCGGGCTATAACGCGGGCCGAAGGTACTCCAACCAAGGCAAATGCTTGTGCCTGTGTCGGCGTATACGGGAAACCACTCCCCGCTGCCAGAACGAAGTTGACGCCGGCGTTTTCAAGCGGTCGCATACCTCCAATTGACGGTCCTTCACCCTTCAAGTTTCTCACATCGACCAGCGCATTAATCGTATGTCGTTGATCGAAGTTCAGCGGTGCATTGATCTTTGTACTTGAGAAGCCGAGCCACGCACTCCGGAAACCAGAGTTTTCACCTGAACCCGATCCCCGAGCCGACTGTAACGTGTATGCTATCCGCCCGGAAAACTTGGAAGTCCTTCTCATTTCCAGCGACAAGCTGACTCCCTGAACAACGCCCTCATCCTGATTGTCCTGAACGATCAGGCCGTTTGGATAGGAAGCGACGGCCCGGGTGTTGATCAATCCCTGAATGTCCTTATAGTATGCGTTGATATCCAGTGCAACGGCATCGCTCAAGGCCCGGCGAAGCCCCACTTCGTACTGTGTACTCTCTTCAGCCTCCAGATTTGGATTGCCAATCGATGCAGCGAAAGGCGGTGCAATCGACTGCCGTTCCAGAAAATCCGGACTTACATAGAGATTCTGCAGGTTGGGTTGTTGGAAAAATTTCCCGTAACTCATTCTGAATTGAGTTTTCTCTGAAACAGGAAAACTGACACTGAGTCTCGGACTGATTTTTTGGTCGTTCCTCGCCGATTCATAATCGGAACTTTCGAGAATCTGATTTTCTCCCGTCGGATTGCCCAGATCCTTTAGCCGGCGTACTCCGGGATTGAACAGATCGTATCGAATGCCTGCCCTCACGACCAGTCCTTCATATTCCATCTTGTTTTGTACGTACCCGGCAAAACTGTACGGATGAGCAGGGCCGAGACGACCGTCATCGATGTTGTCGGAGTTGACGTTCCGAATTTGAACACGGCCGCCGTTTTGGTAGAGCTCATATCCGATGTTGTCGTTGGCACCATTGACAGGATTTCCGATATCAAGAACATTTAGAAAGCGAATGGTGTGATAAAAATAATCAAATCCGGCTTTCAGCTGATTGTGCTTGTCAACCTGATTGACATAGTTGCTCTTGAGCGCCAAATACTGATCGACATCTTTTCGGAACGTCAGGTTGCCACGGCCAATATCGAATAGAACATTGTCACCATAGTAGGTCGCACTGCGAGTCCCTCCACGCGAACTGGCATTGTAATCCGTAACATCAAAACCCAGCCGGTCATTGAACTGACGGCGTTCATTCGAGAATACATTAACCCCCATGTCAAAAAAGCTCGTCGGGTTGATTGTATAGGTTGCCATGGTTCCGATATTGAGGTTCGTATTTTCTCTTCTCTGATTGTCATCGTTGGAAAAGACTCGCTGAGCCGTGTAAACGCGTCTCCACGATCTGGTATGGTTGGCAGTAACATCCAGACGTAAACGATTGGCAAGAATGTCAAAACTCAATTTGCCCTGCAGATCAAATCCTCGATCGCTGTTAACCCCTACGCCTGAAAATTGATCTGGACGAGGTCCTTTTTTGAACACAACCCTGCCTTGTTCGTCGGTCTTAAATTCCACCGTATCATTGGCCGTCGGATCAGGATTCTTGATCCCATTGGGTGTCAGTTTAAATTGTGGATGCCCCCAGACACTTGGATTGGCGTCATCAATATTCCTCGCTTCACCGGAAACGAAAAACCGAATCCGGTTATTACCGGGAATCAGTGGTCCACCGAGACCTGCACTGACTACTTTATACCCGTACGATTCGGCGATTCCAAGTCCAGCTGGATCCCCTACGAACTCCACACTTCCATTATATTGTTGTCCGCCGGACTTGGTCGTTACTTGAATGATGCCCGATTGGTTTCTTCCGTATTCTGCGTCAAATCCGCCTGTGATAACCTGCACTTCTTCGACTGCGCTGCTGGGTACGTTTGCGGTGGATATACCTGTCAACAAATTATTCTGCTGAAATCCATCCATATACACACCCGTTTCACTGGCGCGACCGCCCCGAATATTCACGTTGCCATTGCCACCATCAAGATTTCTGGCAGCGACATTGACCACGATGCCCACGCCCAGATTCGCCACATCCTGAAACCCACGTACCGGAAGATTCTTGATCTCATCGCTGGAAGTCAATGTCATGGTCATGGTTTGATCTTTTTGAATGAGCGGCCGGGTAGCCACCACGACAATGTCTTCAGCCGTTACGGTACTGGGAACAAGTTCAAAATCGATGCGGGTGGTAAAATCCGGAATAATTCGCACGTTTTGTTTTGTGAGTTTGGAATAACTGATCATCGAAGAGGAGATCGTATATACGCCCGCAGGCACATTCAGAATGGTATACTCACCGTTCAGATTGGTTGCGGCACCAATCGTAGTTCCTTCCAGGATAATATTTACGCCCGGAAGCGGATCACCCGTTTCTCTGTCCTTTGCAACACCGCTGATCTTGCCGGTGTTACCGGCATAGAGCCCGCCGGCTGAGATGATCAAGAGAAGTAACATCTTTTTCATAAACACTCCTTTGAAAAATAAAAAGTCGTCCCCGAGACAGAGGGGTCTTCACTCAAGCTACTCGCGTTACTGTCGGCAAACAATTACCTAAACGGGGGATTTAGTGCGTGTGAATCCAGAATAAAAAAGCGCTGGCGTTCGCCAGCGCTTGCTGCAATTCCCCACGGAATTTCAGCTATCCCTCAAGAACAGTGAATGTCCATCCCGGTCCACGGCTTGATTCACCCGAGAAGTGCGGTAACTTTCGAAAGAACCCTGCGGCATGAACCGGGATTCTATGGTAAGGTAGGGAGTTAGAAAGGGAAGGGAAATAACCTAAATGGGTAAAAACGCCGAATTAGACAATCTTTTCTTTGAGGGCCTTGGCTACAGCTTCCGACTTGGAGCTGACTTCAAGCTTCTTGTAGATATTTTTCAGATGCCTCCTGACCGTTTCCTCGGAAATAAACAGGGCATCGGCAATCAGTTTGTAACTTTTACCCTTGCACAACTCGTTCAAGACCTCTTTCTCGCGCGCAGAGATGAGTTTGGTTGGTTTGCGTTGAAAAGATGCAATAACGCGACGCGCAATGGATGCGCTCATCGGAGCGCCTCCGTTTTTTGCTTCATAAATGGCCTCAACAACATTTTCAATCGACTGTTGCTTAACCAGATAGCCGCACGCACCGGCGCACAAGGCGTCAAAAACCGACTCTTCATCAACCTGTGCGGACAGAACCAATATATCCATTTCCGGAAACTTGTCCCGTATTCGTCCAATACCGACGATCCCGGATTCATCGGGCAGCCCAAGATCCATAAGTACGACGTCCGGCTGGTGTTTCAACACACCCTCGACACCGGATCGGCAATCCGCAAATGCATGCTCACAACGGACATCTTTGCTGTCGTTGATCAGGCGCATCAACATGTCCCGAATATCTTTTTCATCTTCAACGATGACAACCTTGATGAAGTCACTCATCCACAGTGTCCTTTTTTATGAAAGTATAATATAACTCAAGAAGCCCTAAGAGCAAAGACTTTGAGCGATCATGTTATCAGGCTCATTAGAAGCACACTCCGGATCGTCCAACCCAGTGTCCGGACCCAGTTGGATTTGACCAACAGGTTGTGTTCTTTTACATTGAAGCCGGTTGCCAACGTACGATGTCTGGATACCTGAAAAAAAAACGTGGAAAACCAGATCAGACCCAGCAATCCTGCATTGACAATTAATAGTACTCCCGCGTCG
>JAGQUY010000271.1:4635-18456 GCA_020438245.1 Bacteroidota bacterium | reverse complement strand
TTATTAAAATCATGGGCAATGCCGCCCGCAAGAATTCCGAGTGACTCAATCTTTCGAACCTTGGCCAATTCGTCTTCGGTGCGCTTTCGTTG
Source organism: Bacteroidota bacterium (assembly GCA_020438245.1). Classification (GTDB taxonomy): domain Bacteria; phylum CLD3; class CLD3; order SB21; family SB21; genus JAGQUY01. The sequence goes on along the minus strand of JAGQUY010000271.1, from coordinate 18,364 downwards.
GGTGATGTCTATAATAACCCCTTCCAGGCATCCGTCCTCTTTGAAATAGCGCGCTGAATAGGACACCCATATAATTTCCCCGTCCATTCTCCGCATTCGGGTCTCGAAGTTTTCCACGAATCCTTCTTCAAGAAGTTTCCGCTTCATGACCTCACGGTCGTCGGGATCGACATACAGATCAGAGGTTCTGACCTTGCCCATATCAAACCCGAGAATTTCTCGCGCCCTGCGATTGGCCTCAATTACGGTACCAGTTCCAAAAGAAGTTTTGAACATGCCGACGAGCGAGTTTGTAAAAAGGTTTTTGTATTTGGCCTCGCTTTGGAAAAGTGCCTCCACCGCATGTTTTCGTTCGGTAATGTCAATGGCAGCGCCTAAAATGCTTCGCTCACCGTCGTACTCGACCAGATTCATCAGCATCTCGCACCATCGCTCTTCTCCCGATTTGGTCACGATTTTCAGTTCGTATCGACTGGGTGCCGCTTGGCCGGATTGACGAAATCGGCCCAGACGCTTGACCATATCTCGTTGTTCGGGGTGCGTAAACTCCCAAAATTTCATGCGCGATAATTCATCGGTCGTGTAACCGGTGTACTCAGAGGCGTAAGGATTCGTATAGATGATCTGTTCTCCTCGAACGACGAAAATGGAGGCGGTCAGCAGCTCGGCCAAGGTTCTGAATTTGCCTTCACTGGTTCTTACCGCTTCCTCGGCCCTTTCCCGCTCCTGAATCTGCTTTTGGAGCGCCTCGTTGAAGACCATCAGTTCCGAGGCCCTCTGTCGAATCCGCGCCGTTCGCATCCTTACGAAGCCCACGATCAGAGAGCCGACGAAAACGACCGCGAACAGTTGAAACCACCAGGTTCTCCAGAACGGGGGGCGAATTACGAACGATAGCATCGACGGGGCAGAGCTCCACGCGCCATCCCCATTCTTTGCAAGCACTTCAAACTCATAACTTCCGGGCGGCAGATTGGAATAGACGGCACTTCGTTCACCGGTAACGGGAGACCATTCTTCATCGAAGCCGTTCAGGCGAAATCGAAATCGCAATTTGGAAGGCGCCGTAAAGCTGATTGCCGTATAATCGAACGTCAGATGATTTTGATTGTACGGCAGGCTTAAGTGTACCGGCAGTTGGGACCTTGGATCGATACGTTCGGCATATTTTCGGGAATTTGTTTTCTGCATGAACAACCGCAAGCCGCGGATGTGTGGGATCGGTTCAGGCATCGGCTGATCGGCCATGCGGGGGGTAAATCGATAGGCCCCATTAACGGTTCCGAACCACATGCGTCCCCTCGAGTCACAAGTCACGGCGTTTTGGTTGCATTCCAATCCGTATAAACCCTCTTCCGTACCAAAATTGCGAAAGTGCTTTTGACCGGTGGCTCGATAGGCGCCCAACTCGAACTTGTCTACACCCCGATTGTGACCAATCCACAAATGGTCGAGATGATCGACTCCCACGAAATAAACGATGTTCGAGGTCAGGCCGTCTGCTTCTGTAAAGTGTAACAGACTGTCATTTTCGAACAGAAAAATGCCGTTTTCCGTGCCAAACCAGATGCCTCCGCTGCTGTCTTGGGTAATGGAAAGCGTTACAAACTTATCCAGTTTGCCCTTTCCAAAGGCGCTTTCAAAATGATTGCCGCGGAGTCTGCTCACTCCCCGATAGGTAAGACACCAGAAATTACCGGAGAGATCCTCGAGGATAGAAAACGCGGAATTGTCCGTCAATCCGTCTTTTGTGGTGAAACAAGTCCATCCACTGTCATCCATTCTGCACAGGCCGGCCTCTCCCGTGGCAAACCAAAGGGCGTGTTTTCGATCTTCATAGACGGAATATACCGTTGCGTTTGCGAGATGACTGGGTCCGGTGACATGGTGGAAGGACTCCCCGTCAAAGCGGAACGCGCCCAGTCCGTCTGTGCCGACCCAAAGGCGTTTCCGTGAATCCTGAAAAACGCAATAGATGATCGCCGATTGACCCCTGACAGTAAGCTTGAAGTAGTCGAAACGACCGGCCTTCATTCGAACCAGTCCGCCGGATGTCCCAAACCATACCGAGCCCCGGTCGTCTTCGACGATGGACCAAACATCCCCGCTGTGCAAGCCTTGAGATTTGGTAAAAGACTCTATGCCAAAATCTCTGTACCGCATAACACCACCGATGTCCGTTCCGACCCAAACATTGCCTTCAAGATCCTCCATCAGCGACCATACGTTGTTGGAGCTCATACCGTCCTTATCCGTAAACGTCAGCATCGTGTCTTTTGACAACAGATTGAGTCCGTCATGCGTCCCAAACCACAATCGTCCCTGCCGATCTTCGATGATGTGCCAAACCGTATTGCTTGCCAGTCCCTTTTTGGTAGTCAGGGTTTCAACCGATCCGTCCGTTTTCAGCTTGATTGCACCGGCTTGGGAAGTGCCGATCCAAAGATCCCCATTTCTGACAAAGAGAAGGGAGTATATGATCTTCTTAGGAAGCAGAGCGGGCAAAGCAACACTTGTGAAAGCCGAGTCTTCGAACGTAAAAAGGCCTGCGCCCTCGGTTCCAATCCAAAGTTTACCTTGGGGGCCCTGTGCGATCGCTGAAACCGAGAAATATTCCATGGCGTTATTGAATCTTGTAAAACGGGACCCGTCGTACATGACCAAAGCCTGATCAATTCCAAACCATAACTTGCCGTCTTTCGACTCGTAGATGACGTTGACGACCGCGCTGTCAAATTCAGAATAGGTGGTGAAGTCTACGCCGTTATAACTGCACAATCCGTTGTCTGTCCCAAACCAAAGACGCCCTGTTCGGTCTTCATGAATGGAATAGACGGCGTTGTTGACCAAGCCATCGTGAACCGTATACGTTTGAAAATGGACGCCGTCAAAACGACTTACTCCGCCTCCATAGGTTCCGAACCAAAGATAGCCGTTTCGATCCTGACACATGGCATACACCTGCGACTGGGCAAGACCGTGCTCAACGGAATAGGTGGTGAAACTTTGAGCTGTCAGATTCGCCGTGGCGAGAGAGACGACAGTGAAGAAAAAGATGAAGGTTTTTTTCACGGAATCACAGGTTTGGAACCAGGTTAATATAGACCATGCGAATCGACAAATCAAGCGGCACCAAGAGGCGATCTTTCTGACCCAAGAAACGAAACTTTGGCGTTCTGACGATCGTTTAGTATCTTATCTTCTCTTCAAAATCCTTCGGAACCTAAGATGCTGAAACTGTTGATTCACGCTTTGTGCCTGATTGGTCTATTTTCCGGTTTCGTAGTTGCCCAAGCCGATCATTCTATAAGGTTTATGGTAGGTCGGAATGTGAATCTTTCCAAAGACCGGTTGGCATCGCCTTTCCAGTACCGGGGATGGGCGGTTCCCCTCTCCCTCGAGTATGTGCGATCGGGTGATCAGTGGAGTCACGAAGGAGGACTCTATCTTCAAGTTTCCAAATTGGAATCAAAATTTCACGGAAATCTTGGAGCATCCAGCCACGAAGCGGAGCTCGTGGATGTTGAATTTCACTATGCTTTTTTGAAGAAACTTAAATGGATGCCCGGAGGCATGACGATTTCAGCCGGCACCTTGTGGCTTAATGCGTTCACTCTCCGAAATTACAGCTATGCCGATGGCTTGGAGGAGGAGACGGTCGCAGAAGTTTATTCTTCCATTCACCCGATGTTGCAGACGGTATATTTTGTATCGCCGGCAACCAGTCTTATTTGGAGAATTCATGTACCCTTAATCAGTCTTACCTATCGCAATCCGTACAGCCTGGCTACCGATCGGGATGGGGCCATCGCGACGCGACATTCGTACCTTGGAGCATTCCTCAAACTCTCCCACTGGACATCACCGTTCGGCTTTTTTTCCGTGGATAACACGCTCACGCTCAGGAAAGTGCTGACGAGCAAATGGTCCGCTGAGCTTAGTTATGGATTGAGATGGTCAGAATTTACAAGACCAAAAACATCGGTGTCCGTACGTCAACAACTTCTTTTTGGATTGGTGTTTCATCCATGAGATTTATGAAACCCATCGCATGGACCAGCTGCATTATCTTGGCGTCCTGTTCCGATTTTTGGCTGGGATCGAATCCCCGCAATACGCCGACGGTCACCTTCGATCAATTATGGTCCGTCTTCGACCGTTACTATAGCGCCTTTGAGATCCGCGGGGTTAACTGGGATTCATTGTACACCGTGTATCGTCCGATTATCCGCGACGACATGACTGAACTCCAATTGTTCAACGCGTGTGAAGGGCTCCTCGCCCATCTAAACGACGGTCATGTATACCTTTTGTCGCCTTTCAAGAGCGCAGTATCCAACGCGGCAAGGCAAAATGCCCGACCGTTGAACTTCGATTTTGAGAACATCAAGCAGACGTACCTGAAGTCGACAATTCAGAGTGACGGACACTTTGTTACCGGCACCCCGGCAACCGGTATTGGCTATATTTGGATTCCGACCTTCGAAGATGAAGACTTTGCGCGAGTAGACGACTGGGTCAAGGGTCTGGACGACGTTTTGCAAACTTTTGAAAACAGGGACGGGATGGTGATTGATGTCAGAAACAACGGCGGTGGGGATGCTTCGAATGCACAGGCCGTAGCCGGCCGGTTTGCCGATCAAAAACGTCTGTTTTCCTACGGATATTCCAGAAACGGTCCGAATCGCAATGATTTTTCAGAACCTTTCGCTTGGTATGTCAAGCCCACGGGAAAACATCGGTTTTTGAAGACCATCGTCCTACTGACGAACAAGCGCACGGCGAGTGGCGCCGAACGATTTGTTCTGGCAATGAAAGCACTGCCCCAAGTAATCGTAGTCGGGGATACGACCGAAGGAGCGCTTCCGCATGCACTGCCTCGTGAGCTTCCGAACGGATGGGTTTGCAGAGTGACGGTAGGCGTTGTTGAAGGACCGGACCACCGGACGTACGAAGGGGTCGGTATACCGCCCGATGAGACCGTCCACATTTCATCGACGGATGCTTCACAGGCGAAAGACACCATTCTGGAACGAGCTATCCAGCTCATTCACAATCCCGTACGGACAGTTCAACGTTAAATCAAGAACAACGGGAATTCCTGCGTCCGAAGAGAGTTTACCCTTTGATCACTTTCATTACCCATTACAGAAAGGACATTCATGAAGTCTACTCATGAAAAACTAAGTATCGTTATTGTCAACGGCAGCGTCCGGCCGGGCAACTACACAGCAAAAGCCACGGCGCTTGTCACCAATGAGTTGCTCAAGGATGAACGCGTCGATGTGCAGGTTGTAAACCCGTTGGAGTATGACCTTTCGTTTCCGGGTTTGCCGCCCGGGGAAGGATCGCATCGGCTTCAGAGCCTTATCAAGAAATCAGCAGGGGTAGTTCTTGCCACGCCGGAATATCATGGAAGTTTCAGCAGCGTGATCAAATTGGTGATTGAAAATTTGGGATTTCCTTCCGTCTTGTCCGGGAAACCGGTCGTGCTGATGGGAGTGGCCGCCGGAAGTATCGGAGCCATCAAGTCGCTGGAGCAGCTTCGCAGCGTGTGCAGTCATGTTGGTGCCATGGTACTGCCGTTGCCGATTTCCGTGGCGTTTGTCGCCAAGATATTTGATAAGAATGGTCGTTGTCTTGATCCCAAGACTGAAGAAAGAATCCGCAGCGTAGCAACCAGTTTGATGAATTATATTCATCAAAATATTTGCCCCCGATTTCAGCTTGAGCAGTTGCTGCGCCAGGACGCAATCGAGGCTTGACGGAGTATCCGTGTGCGAGGTTGCTCTTGAGCAAAATTGTTGATACCTTCGAACACAAATCAGAAGGAGATCCATGAAATCGATTTTTGATCCGGAAACCCAGCGAGAAATCCGTTCAAGAATAGGGCAACTAACGCCCGAAACACGGGGGCAGTGGGGCAAGATGGATGCCGCGCAGATGTTGTGCCACTGCACGCGCGGGATCAAGGTTCCGCTCGGTGAATTTTCGTTGAAGCCATCCTGGCTTCGTTTCATCGGCAGATTCTTCAGATCGATGGCGACGAGCGACAAGCCATTTGGAAAAAACTCTCCCACCGCCCCGGAATTTATTGTAGCGGACTCCAGAATATTTGAGGAGGAGAAAAAGAATTTATTGGCGTGTCTGGATAAACTTGCTGAGGGGCAATCCGCAATTGTTTTTTTTAATAACGGGTTCTTTGGTCCGCTAACAGCTGCCGAATGGGGACAATTCCTGTATAAACACACGAATCATCATCTCACCCAGTTCGGCGTCTAATCCTCTTGTACGGCGGCGTTTCGGCAATTTTTCTTCTGCCCGGTTCTTCCGTTGAAACTGTTTGTAGAAACGACCGTTAAAGAAGACGCACAGATACGGAAACCTGCATGAAATCTTCCAAAACAAATCAGGACGGTGTCTTCAAGACGTTGCACCAAGATCTCGGCCATGGCGGTCACTATCGTACGATTCGCCGGGATTATCGTGATCTGAAAGATTTTTACATTGATGAAGAACGCCGGCAAAAACTGGCCGGCAAGAACATCGTTTCACGGTCGATGCTTGAGACGTGGTGGCTGCTCAAAGGTCTTTTTTATAACCTTTCACCGACGCGCCGACTTCTGCTGGTGTTGGGCTTTGTGCTGTCGATGAATCACATGACTATCCAAGCAGGCGGTGCCATCATTTCGGATAACGGCTTTCTTGGCTTCGCTCTCCTGCTGTTTGTGTTGATCCTTGAATTGAAAGACAAGTTGCTTGCACATGATGAATTGGAGTCGGGGCGTTCTATTCAGCGGGCATTGATGCCCAATTCTTGTCCGGAACTGAAAGACTGGTCGGTATGGTTCGATTCACGGCCGGCACGGGAAGTGGGAGGTGATTTGGTCGATTGTCTGGACGTCGGTAACGGGAGCATGACAATAACCTTGGCCGACGTGGCTGGAAAAGGTTTGCGGGCTGCTCTGCTGTCCAGCAAACTGCAGGCTACCGTACGGGCGTTGGCTTCGGAAGTTACCTCGTTGCCCGACCTTTGTGCAAAAGTAAATTCCATCTTTCATCGCGACAGCCTCAAATCAATTTTTGCGTCACTGCTGGTACTTGAATTACGACCGGATTCCGGAACCATCCGATATGTCAATGCAGGCCACTTGCCGCCCATCTTGGTAACCAAGAACGATGTCCACGAGATGAAAAAGGGGCATCTGGCCCTTGGCTTGGCCCCGTCATCAACGTATGAGGACCACGTGGTTGATCTCCAACCGGGGGACGTGTTTTTTGCCTTCACCGATGGTCTGACGGAGGCGCAAAACGAGCAGGGTGTTCAGTACGGTATCGAACGACTTTCGGAGAGGCTGCGCCAACTACGTCATTTGAGCGCCCGCGAAATTGGAGAAACCCTGTTCCGAAATATCGATTCCTTTGTCGGGGAGGCATCTGTCCGTGACGACCTTTCCATGATGGTCATAAAAAGAACGTCCGAAGTGTGATGCCCGTCACGGTCTCGGATATAGATATGGCCTACCTTGATAAGCAGATTTACGCAGGTAAACCATCGGAGGTCAACCATGAGTACTGTAGTATACCTTCTTGAGACGGATACCGGTCGTAGGCACAGAATTGATGAGGGTATGGAGTTAATGATAGGTCGGTCTATCGACAGCCACATTGTCATTGATAATTCTTCCATTTCGCGTCATCATGCAAGCGTGGGGATTCGAAACGGACAGGCTTTTGTGAGAGATGCCGGGAGCACCAATGGAACGCTGGTCAATGGGGAACGAATCGGCGCCAAAGAGCTTCGAGCGCTGAACTTGACCGACGAATTTGTCGTAGGGAACTTCACTTTCAGAATCCTTGATGAAGAAGGGATTCGCACGCTGAATTTCAAGAACAAGAAAAAACCCGGAGACACATCGATTATGTCGCCGGGACATTAGATGACACACGTAGACCGGATTATTGGTTGCCTATACAACCCTGTCGTGTTGCGGCAGGGTTTTCTTTTTATACTCGGTACGATCCCGTTGAAATAGAATTAGAGCATTGCAATAATATCCCGGGCATCCTATGTTTAACTTGGCTTATCGTGTCGAACGAACAAACCGGTTTGACATGCATCCTGCAAGAAAAACAGAGGAGTGAACGATGCGTTGGATGGCAATGGGGTTCTTGATGGTTCTATCTGGACAGGTTACGGGACAAATCATCGGGGAGGCTACGCTGTGTGAAAATGTCGTCAGCTTGAATGCGGTCAATCCGAAAACGGCATTTGCCAGCGGTCAAAAGGCTTACCTGTGGATGCGTGTCAACGAGGCCACGCCCGGGTCATCTATTTCAGTTGAATGGATTTGCAACGACAAAATGCAACACACCACGCCATTGAATCTTCCCTACGCTTCAATGAGGACGTATGCTTTCAAAACACTGGGTATAGATGGTGTTTGGACAGTTGTGATCAGGGCGGCTGATGGACGAGAACTGAAAAGACTAACCTGCACGGCTGGAAGCGGTCAAGTTGCGTCCGGTTCAACGGAGATAATCTCAAGTCAGTCGTCTTCAACGGTTGTCGCCAAGCCTTCTGCGACAACTACGTCTTCTTCGTCGTCCACGACGGTAACTCCGGTCAAGCCCAATGCGCTCACACTGGACCCCGGATTTGAATTGGAAATTAAGGAAAACAGCAAAATCCTGTTGCCACCGCAGTTTGACAAAAATCGAAAATATCCTGTGCTCGTATTTCTGCCTCCAACCGGCATGTCCGCGGAAGGTCTTTTCGAAAATTATGTGGGCATGGGAGGTGCGCATGGATCAACACCCATGGAATCCTTACTTCAAGGACTGTTCGCAGACAAGACGGAAAGAAAACGCAAGGAGTTTATCGTCGTCTTGCCTGCCGGATACGGATCCACAACCGATCACTCCTGGATGGGCTTCAGTGCCTGTATTCACCGATACGAAGAAAAGGTCTTGAACGACCTCAAACGTCTGTCGCAGGAGTATTCTGTAGACGAGACAAAGGTCGTGTTAACGGGATTTTCGTTGGGTGGCGATTTGAGTTGGGCCATTTCACACCGCTACCCGTATTTCTTTTGCGGGGGAATAATCTCAGGAAGTCGAATCAGCTACAATGAGCCGGGCAAGATGGATCATCTTTCCAAACAGCATGTAAAATACTATCTGGCGTTGGGAGAATTTGAGTCTGATATCCGGAAAACTGTTTTTGAACAATCCAAACAGTTGCTCGACAAGAATGCCATACGATACAAGAGCGTTGTCATCAAGGGCGGAGAACACGCACCGATGACATTTGATCAGTTGCGGGAGGGAATCAATTTCGTCATGTTTGGAGAGGATTGACTTACAGACGTCCGGAGATAAGTTTGGCTGGAAAGACAACGATGCTCCACATAAGATGGAAAACTCCGCCGACGGCCAGTCCGACCAGACGGAAAGGAAGCAACATCAACCAGACAAACGGGTATACGATCAGAACCGCAAGGGCGAGCGGCCAACAAAGCACGAGGAGAATGCACCACAGTATGAACTTGATCATATCGCTTCTTCTTACGTCTTTTGAAAGATATTGTTTCCCGCCTGTATTGTCAATGGGCGCGCAGCTGATATGAGGCTCGTCGTACTAACTCTTCTTCTTCTTGTGTATCCTCGTGTCTGTCGTGATCCGGTCTTCTTTATAACGCCACAGCCTGATGGCGCTGCAGACGTACTGACATTCCCGGCCGCCTTTCAAGGTGCATACCTCCAGGTTCGATATGATTCCACGGAAGTGGATAGTCATTTGGTTATGATCCACGGCGGCAATTTGGTCTGCAAGTCTATTTACCTGATAACGATCCCTAAAGACAGCTTGCCGGGATCCGATGACGCACGCCGGAGCCATGATACGCTATACTGGAACAACGAGGATATGGTTTCGTTTTCCACGTTTTCTCCAAGAAACGATTCCTTCGTTGTTCGTTCAGAATTGATTTCAACCATTTTTATGCCAACAGACACGTCCGTGCTTCGCTTTGACGAAGGGGTGTGTTTTCTCAACTACCATGATCGGGAATCCGGTGCATTTTACGTGGAGGTCGTCTTTCTCCAGACGGACACGTTAGTTCATGCTGCAATTGACCTTCGTTTCGAAAAAAACCAATTGGCGCAGGATTTCGAACTCAATGGCGACGGACCACCTTTTTTCGTTCAACCGCATCGCGGATGGTATTCGAGTTATTTGAAGAAAGGAGGATTCAGCTCACGGGATACTTTTGTACGGTTGGCAGGCAGTCGAAAGAAATAGACCCTTCCCTTTAATCATTGGCACACGGAGCAATTCATGGCTAAGACGTTTACCCTGGGATTATTCGCGGGTACTATCGTTGGGTTATTGGCTGGCGCTCTTTTCTTCCGTCAGTGTGCAGAGAGTGCACCGCGGGAGGATATTGGTCAGCGCTTTGTTTCGTATGTAAATCGTCTCGAGGGTCGAAGTGACTTGGTACTGGCTCGGAAAACGGTTGAGGAGCACATTGTGCGGGAAATCCAATCGGGGACTCCGCTAGCCCGTCTGATGTCAACGCTGTTCGGAAGTGAGATCGGGCATGCAACGGTGGAAGTGACGTGTTTTGTTGAGTACACGTACTACGTCAATCTCAACTCTCCCAAATGGAGATTTGAGGTGGATGGCAAAACACTCCGCGTAACGCCGCCGTCAATTGAAGTGATCAAGCCGCCCGGATTACACACGCAAACCATTGAAGCTCGGATAAGGGAACGAAGCATCTTTGTCAGAGAGAAAAAACACCTTAAAGATATGAAGATGTTTTTGTCAGATTCGCTGTCTGTTTTGGGTGACCACTACAGGTACGAGGTGCAGGATTCCTGTAGGACAAGGCTCAGGGAAGTGTTGCTGCAATTCTCCAGGCAGTTGGAAAGTCAAATCGGTGAGATTGAATTGAACGATTTCGACGGCTCATTGTGACGGGCATTTTCTTGGATCGCTTTGGAGAGAGATTCGAACGTAATGTTATGATGACTCTTGTGCCATACTGCCTTACCGTTTCTAACGAGGAGTGCCTGCGGGCTTTGATGAGGAATGCCCAATCGATCTGCGATCAGATTGGAAAGCGGGCGTGCCGCTTGAACGGTAATCAGGGCGGTGTCAAAGCCCGGTTGGGCATTCTGAAGAAAACGCATCAATTCTTCATGGGCTGCATGACTGGTTCCGCACGTTGAGCTGTGTTTGAAAACCAGGAGAGGACGATCGAAGGAGGATTCGAGAAATTCCTCCAGTTCGGTCGGGTCTGTCAATGATTTTAGGCTATTCATATTCTGCTCACTCTTTGGAAATCTTGAATAATTGAACGAGGATTGTTGAAATAAATTCCCTTCGGTTACCCAAAAACAGTCTTGACCGTCCTAAGGGTATTGCAATGGATTTCAACCGTATCTTCTGTCCGCTCGGCATAACCACCGCTTAATACCGTAACCAATGGCACGCTGGCTGTCTTGCAAAGCTCAACAACAAGCTGATCCCGCAGAAGAAGACCGGGAATGGTGAGGGCCAACCGTCCCAGTTTGTCATTAATATAGGGATCAGCACCCGCCAGAAAAAAAACGATGTCCGGCTTGAAGACATAAATCTTCGGTAACAGCGACTCCCTAAGGGAAGCCAGATAGACTTCATCTCCGGTTCCGTCAGGAAGGGCAAGATCAAGGTCACCCGCGATTTTCCGAAGCGGATAATTGTTCTTCCCATGGATCGAATAAGTGAAAACTGAAGGATCACCTGAAAAAATGAAAGCGGTTCCGTTGCCCTGATGGACATCCAAATCTACAACCATCGCTTTTTTTATCCATCCATCCCGTTGCAATACCCTGATGGCGATGGCAACGTCGTTTAACACGCAAAACCCTTCACCCCGATCCGGAAACGCATGATGTGTTCCGCCACCGATGTTACACGCCGCGGCTGTCCGTAGCGCAATGCGCGCGGCCATAAGTGTTCCCTGGGCGGCTGTCTTACTGCGGTTTACTAGTTGCTCACTCCAGGGTAATCCTAGAAGTCTTTTTTCCCAGTTCGTCAGTAGACCATCGGAGAGGCGATGGAGGTAATCAACGGTATGGACGGTCATCAGGTCCTCTTCGGACGCCGGATAGGGTCGAATGACATCTGCCTCAGTAAAGACCTCCTCCGCGCGCAGCGTCTCGTAGATGGCTTCGAATTTTCTCATGGGGAAAACGTGATGCTCACCGATCGGCGCATAGTACTGGTTGGAGTAAAGTACTTTCAAGATGATCAGGAGTTTTCTGGAACGAAAGTCTCCGAAACGGGTTCCCTTACGGGCAGATGGGCTGTGTCCTTTTTGATTACCCTGTACATTGCAGGTATGACGAACAACGTAAGTACCAGGGAGAACATCAGCCCGCCGATGACGACAATTCCCATAGGAATTCGGCTTTTCGCACCCGCGCCGAGCGCCAGAGCGATAGGAAGAGCCCCCAACGCCGTCGAGAGACTTGTCATCAGAATCGGTCGAAATCGGAGGGCAGAAGCTTCGGCAATTGCATCGTTTACCGATTTTCCACGTTCCCTGAGTTGATTGGCAAATTCCACGATAAGAATTCCGTTTTTTGTCACGATTCCAATCAGCATGATGATGCCAATTTGGCTGAAGATATTGAGTGTTTGCTGAAAGTACCAAAGCGAGAGGATAGCGCCTGCAATGGCAAGAGGTACGGTCAGCATGATTATAAACGGATCAATAAAGCTTTCAAATTGTGCCGCCAACACCAGATAGATGAGAACCAAGGCCAGCACAAACGCAAAGAAAATGTTGGAGGAGCTTTCCGAAAAGTCTCTGGACGCACCGGCCAAAGTTGTACTGAAGGAATCGTCGAGTACCCGCTTCGCGATGGCGTCCATGGCTTTAATGCCGTCTCCGATTGTTTTCCCGGGTGCAAGCCCCGCGGATACGGTAGCCGCCTGATACCGATTGAAGTGATAAAGCTGGGGAGGCCCGCTATCCTCATTCACCCTTATTAGATTATCCATCTGGATAAGCTCGTTACGGGAATTGCGCACATACAGCGCCTGTAAATCAATGGGTTCATCTCGATTAACTCTGGAAACCTGTCCGATAACCTGGTATTGTTTCCCGTTCATGATGAAGTACCCGAAGCGTTGCCCGCTCAAAGCCAGTTGCAGGGTCTGAGCAATATCACGATTGGAAACGCCGAGTGCGCGAGCACGGTCACGATCGATCCCGACCTGCAGCTCAGGACGGTTGAATTTCAAATTCACGTCAAACCCTTGAAACGTTTTATCCTTGGCCACTTCATCCATGAAAAGAGGGAGGACTTCTTTGAGCCGCTCGAAGTTGGGCGCCTGCAACACGTATTGCACAGGTAGTCCGCGGCCGCTTCCCGAGGCCGAGATGGTCTGTTCTTGAATGACAAATACACGGGCTTCCGGAAAACGTCTAACTTGATTCGTCATCCACTGTGCAACCTGATCCTGCGATCGTTGTCGTTGATCGGGCTCCGAAAGAACGAGTCTTCCGAACCCTGTGTTGACGGCTCCCGAGCCGGAAAACCCGGGTGCTGTTACGGTCAGGAAAATCTTTTTTTCCGGGATGGAGTCATTGACCATGGCAACAAGATCGGACATAACGGCATCGGTATATCCAAACGCTGCTCCTTCCGGCCCTGTAATTGACAAACGAATCAG
>JAGQUY010000271.1:0-4584 GCA_020438245.1 Bacteroidota bacterium | reverse complement strand
AATAATCAGAATGGATCCGAGAATGACACCGACGGCAACCCACTTTCTGGGAAGCCATCGGTCAAGCGTTCGAACATAGCTCGCATTCAGTCGCTCAAAAAAAGGTTCCGTCAGATCATAAAAACGGGTATGTCGTTTTTGTCTGAAAAGTTTGGAGCTTAACATCGGCGTAAGAGTGAGAGAAACGAATGCGGAAATCAGTACAGCTCCGGCGATTACTATACCAAATTCCCGAAACAGGCGTCCCACAAATCCCTGCAGGAAAATAACAGGCATGAAAACTGCCGCCAGAGTGATGGAGGTGGAAATAACCGCAAAAAAGATTTCGGAGGAACCCTTGAATGCTGCGTCCATGGGTGACATGCCCTGCTCGATCTTCTTGAAAATATTCTCGGTCACCACAATACCGTCGTCGACAACCATTCCCGTCGCAAGGACAACGGCTAGCAGCGTGAGGACGTTAATTGAAAAGTCGGCGACATACATGATGAAAAAAGCGCCGATCAATGCCACCGGAATGTCAATGAGAGGCCGCACTGCAACAATCCAGTCTCGAAAAAAAAGAAAAACAATGAGCACGACCAAAGAGATGGCGATGAGCAGAGTTTCCTGGACCTCCGTTACCGACCGTTTGACGAACCGGGTATTGTCCAGCGCGATGTTCAGTGAAAATTCTGCCGGCAGATCTCTTTTCAACTGGTCGACTCGGCGGTAGAATTCGTCGGCGATTTCGATGTAGTTGGAGCCGGGCTGCGGTACCAATGCCACGGCAACCATCGGAGTGCCCGACTGTTTGAGTACGGTTTCCTCATTTTCCGGACCGAGAATAGCATACCCGACGTCCTTCAATCTGACGGTACGTTCACCGTTCGATACAATGATCAGATTGTTGAAATCCTGTTCCGTGACCAGGCGACCCTGAGTCCGAACAACGAGTTCTGTGGCGTCTCCGGATATTTTGCCGCTCGGAGCCTCCACATTTTCACGATCCAAGGCATTACGAATATCCAGAGGTGTAAGACTGTAAGATGCCAGCCGGGATGGATCGATCCAGAGTCGCATCGCAAAACGTTTTTGTCCCCAGATTTGAACCGTACTGACGCCCGGAATGGTTTGCAGTCTCTCGGCGATCACGTTTTCCGCGAAGTCGCTTAACTGCATATGGTTCTTCGAGTCGCTCTGAATGGTCAAGGAGAGTATGGCATCCGCATTGGCGTCTGCTTTTCTGACAACCGGCGGTGCGTCGACATCCTGAGGTAATTGGCGCGCGGCTTGAGATACCTTATCGCGGACGTCGTTGGCGGCAGTTTCCAGATCGACGTTTAAATCGAACTCAACCGTGATATTGCTGGTGCCCTGGTTGCTCGCTGAAGAAATTGTCCGAATGCCGGCTATGCCGTTGATTGCCTTTTCAAGAGGTTCGGTAATCTGCGACTCAATCACGTCGGCGTTGGCTCCGGTATAACTAGTTCGGACACTAATGATGGGCGGATCGATGGACGGATACTCCCGTACACCGAGAAAACTGAAGCCGATGGCGCCGAAAAGAACGATCACAAGATTCAGCACAATGGCCAGTACAGGCCGACGAATACAAACCGATGAAAGAGACATGAGCCTCCCTTAGTGGCGGGTTGGTTGGCTATTCGACAATTTCTGAAATATTAACTTCCGCGCCGGATCGAATCTGCATGATCCCAGAGACAATCAGAGTGTCGCCCGACGTGATTCCGTCTGTAACCTGAACTTCACTTTCTGTTCGCATCCCGGTCTCGACCTTTTGGGAAAACGCCTTGCCTCCTTTGAGAAGAAAAACCCGCTGACCTTTCAACTCCGGAATAATCGCCTGAGTTGGGATCAGAATCGCGTTGGGTGTTTCGGTCAGGACAATATCTATCTTGGCAAAGGAGCCGGGAAGAACCATTCCGCGTGTTGAATTGGAAATTGCTCTCAGCTGAAGTGTTCGGGTGGTTAGGTCAATCTTGGATTCACGCGCATAGATCCGTCCCGTAAACTCGTTGCCTGATTCTTCGGTGGTGAACCTGATCATACTGCCCATTCTAACCTGGCCGGAGTATTTTTCCGGTATGGCAAAATCGATCTTGATGGCAGACAAGTCCTGAATGGTAGCAATGCGTGTTGAAGAGGATATAAAGCTCCCTTCACTGACGTACTTGAGTCCGATGACGCCGTCGAAGGGGGAGCGAATTTCGGTTTTTTCAAGTTGGGCCTCGATCAACTCGATATCGGCCCGATTGGCGTTCAGCTCGTTGAGAGCAATATCGTAATCATTTTGACTGGCCAAGTTTTGCTCAAACAGTGCCTTTTGTCGCTTTTCCTGTGATACGGACAATGCGAGCCTCGATTTCGATCGCTGGAGTTGCGCCTGAAGTTCAGAATCGTTGATTTTCACCAGGAGTTCTCCTTTGGAAACCCGGGTACCTTCCTGGAAATAAATTCGAACGATTCGACCGGAAATCTCGCTGTGTACGTCCACTTCTTCGTTGGCGATCACCGATCCGGTTGCCTGGATATGGTTCTGAACGGTACGAGTCTTGACAATCTGCGCTTTCACGATCGGGGGGCCAAAGGCCCCCGGTCCGGACACCTGTTGTCCTGCCTTTTCAACGGAAATGCGATAAAGGGTTAGGGAGGCCAAACCCACGACGGCCAAAGAAATTAGCCCGAGCTTAATGATTCGATTGAACATATACATCCTTGTACGAGTGAACCTGCGCCTGTTCCCGGCTGGGAATCAGGGCGCTTGATAGTAGGATATCAAAAGTTCATGTTCAAGGATTTACGTTGGGGGCCTTAGCGTCTTCCAGGCCCTCGGCGGTGGGTAGTGGAAAATTTTTTCTTCATGGCCGACCGAACATTGTTGAGTCGCTCATCGGCGTGCGTAACTTCGACCCGTTGACGATTCACGTTGATCCCGCTCATCTTCCGGCAAATCAAATCGGCGATCTCGCTGTCGACTTTGAAGGTTGTGTGATCATCGTGTATGAAAACCTTCCCGATCTGGCGTCCTTCCACACCGCAGACATTGCAGATTTTTCCGACAAGAGTTCCCGTTTGGAGTTGATGACGTTCTCCGACATTGATACGCAATTCAACCATTGTTCGATTGCGGTCGAAGCGACTGTCTCGAAATCCGCTGCGCTGGCCAAAATTGTCCGGAACGTTGAGTTCCTTGTCATCTTCGTACTTTTCCAGGATTTCTCGGCCGAGTAGGGTAACAAATCCTTTCGTAATCTGTTCGCCCGAATATTTCTTGATGATCTCGGACCACCGGTCGAAATAACGATCAAAGCCGGCCGGATTGTTCAACGCCTCCTCAAATTCACCGATTGTTCGCTCCATGTGCGATTCCATGATTTCCTGCAATCCCGGTATCTTTTGCTTGGTCATGGGTTTTTTTGTACTACCTTCCAGTCGGCGCAACCGGTAACTTTCTTCCGGAGTAACCAGAGTGATCGCTGTGCCCGTCTTCCCGGCTCGTCCCGTTCTTCCGATCCGGTGGATATAACTCTCTGATTCCTTCGGCAGGGAATAGTTGATCACATGAGTTAGATCGTTGACATCGATTCCTCGCGCCGCCACGTCGGTGGCAATCAAAAGACGAACACCTTTTGCTTTGAATTTTCTCATGACGTGTTCACGTTGTTTCTGATCCATATCACCGTGGAGCGATTCCGCCTTGAATTTTTTCAGCACCAGCTTTTCCGTAATCTCACCGACCTGAACCTTCGTCTGACAGAAGACGATGCCGTACATGTTTGGCGTATGATCAATCAGCCGGCAAAGGGCCTCAAATTTGTGGTGCTCCCGGACAATGTAGTAATGTTCTTCCGTATGACCCAGAGTTGCGGTTTTCTGCTGGACCCGAACTTCTTCGGGTTCCTTCATAAAACGTTTGGCAATCGAACGGATTTCGGAACTCAGCGTGGCGGAGAACAACCAGATGCTTCTCTCCTTGCCTGCATGGGACAGGATTTCTTCAATCTCCTCAAGAAAACCCATGTCCAGCATTTCATCCGCTTCATCAAGAACGAAATTCCGAATCTGAGTCAAATTGAGTGACCCTCGGTTCAGATGGTCCACCACCCGGCCCGGAGTTCCGACAACGATATGTACGCCATCACGCAAAGCTCTCAATTGGACGCCGATATCCTGTCCGCCATAGACGGATAAAACACGAAGCTTTTTATATTTGGATAATTTCCGAAGTTCCTCTGAAATCTGCATCGCCAATTCCCGGGTGGGAGCAAGAATAATGGCCTGAACGGTTCGGGCCGCTGCGTCGATACTCTGGATGAGCGGGATGCCGAAGGCAGCCGTCTTCCCCGTCCCCGTTTGCGCCTGGCCGATAAAGTCTCCGGGGTAATCGATTAAGATCGGCAGCGCCTGAGCCTGTATTTCAGAGGGCGTGACAAATCCCATTTCATCAATCGCCTTCAGAATTTCCGGGGCGATTGCGTAATCCTTAAATGAAATCATGGTTTCCTTTTTGCGGGTGGCTGCGGATATTATGCAGTCAGAACCGGTGTTAGTAGTAGGCCCGACAGGATTCGAACCTGTGAC
>JAGQUY010000270.1 GCA_020438245.1 Bacteroidota bacterium | reverse complement strand
CAGACCTCAGCGTCTCAAAAAGGCCCTCGCGCGGTTGGGAAAATCGGTAATGACGCCGTCCACATTTAACTCCCGCATTCGGTAAAAATCATTTTCTTCGTTGACCGTCCATGGAAAAATGGTGCAATGAGTATCCCTGGCTCTGGTTACCATTTGTTCCGTGACTCCATTGAAATTTGGATGCCAGGAATCTACAATGAGACCCTTTGCAAGTCTTTGATTCAGTCTTGGGAGCCGTTTTTCATAGATGAACCCGGTCTTTAGTTCGTCATCCACCTGTCGGATCTTGTTGATGACGAGCGGATTAAATGAAGAGATGATGATCTGTTTGGACAGACCGCAATCATAAATCATATCCACCACCCGCTGCTCAATTCGCCCTCTCAACGGAAGTTCGCTCTTAATTTCGATATTAAGCAGGGCGGAAGATCCGCGATATAGTTCCAATACATCTTTCAAAGTGGGTATACCCGTGTCCACTATTTCACTTTTGAGACGAAGCACTTTTAACTGTTCCAGTGTTTTTGTTCTCACCATTCCGCGCCCATCGGTGGTCAGCCGCTCCAGCCGGATGTCGTGAAAAACGACAAGCTCTTTATCGCGGGTCAACCGTACGTCCATTTCCACGCCGTCATACCCTTCATCCAGAACCGCTTGAAAGGCCGGCAAGGAGTTCTCCGGAAAACCCGAATAGGTGACTCCCCGATGGGCAATAATGAGAAGGGATTTCACAAAGGCTCGCCCTGAAGAATGCGCTGGTAATACTTGAGATAGTTTTCCACAATTGCATCCGTCCCGAAATTGTCAATAACTCTCTGTCTGGCCCCCTCCCCCAAACGTTGAGCCAATGTATCATCCGCAAGAATGGCGGCAGCACTCTTTGCCATCCCATCCACATCCCCTACCGCATGTAAAAAGCCTGTTTCACCCGCAATATTGACCTCCGGGAGGCCGCCTACATCACTCGTTACAACCGGTACGCCACAGGACATTGCCTCCAGGGCGGCAAGACCAAAGGATTCCGATTCGCTGGGAAGCAGAAAAACATCGGCATGCGACATCAGATCTGCAATACCTTCCTGCTTTCCAAGAAAGACAACGTCGTCTTCGACCTTTAACTGGCGGGCCAATTGCTCCGAATTATACCGGTCTGGCCCGTCACCAACCAAAACGAGTTTCGAACGAACGCTTTCACGAACCTTTGCAAAAATCCTGACTACATCGCCGACCTTTTTTAACGGACGGAAGTTGCTCGTGTGCATCAGAATTTTTTCACCCTGTGGCGCCAGCCGATGCAAAAAACTGTCGCACGAAGCATCCGTATGCCGCGGGGAATATTTTTCCACATCCACAAAGTTATGAATGACCTCGATCTTGCGGTTGGGTTTGATTTCGCTATAGGTATGATTCCGCAAATACTTTGAAACCGCCGTCGTACCATCGCTTTCATCGATACTGAATTTGATCAGGTTGAGATATGAACGATCCATGGCGAGGAGGGTAATGTCGGTTCCATGCAACGTAGTAATGATTTTCAAGTCTTTCATGCGGTTGTTCTTGCGTACAATCTGTTTGGCCAGATACGCGGAAGGAGCATGTGGAATGGCATAGTGGACATGAAGAAGATCCAGATCTTCGAATTCCGCGACCTCAGCCATTCGCGCTGCGAGGGACAAGGCATATGGCGCGTGTTCAAAGACAGGATACGTCATTACGTCCACGGCGTGAAAATAAAGATGTTCTTTGAATCCTGCGAGTCGAAAAGGAATATCGGACGTGATAAAATGCACGTCATGACCTCGTTTGGCCATTTCTATACCAAGCTCGGTTGCCAGCACTCCGCTTCCTCCGTATGTCGGATAACACGTAATACCGATCTTCATTCATCGTCTCCTGAAAATGACGTACACCAGATAGGCAGCAACGAAAGTAATCATGGCAACCTTATTTACGTCCGGATTTCTGAGTCCGGCCATATTCAGAATAATCAAACCTATCATCAATCCGATTACAGTCCATCCGAAAAGTCTCCACCGTCTCCGTGAGGCTCGATCCTTAATAACCGAAACCACCTCAGGTTCATCCGATAGCTTTTGAGTTTCTACGGGTTCTTCTGAACTACTCATGTTCGATAGATTTTCAAAACTTTCAGATTCAGTTCACCGGCCGGTATGGTGATTTTGGCCGTTTCGCCTACGCTCTTGCCCAGAAGGCCTTTGCCGATCGGTGTATTGACGGAGATCTTTCCAAGCTCCCAGTCGGCTTCGTTCTCCGGAACAAGCGTGTAGGTCAGCTTCTCTTTCGTTTTCAGGTCCTGAAGATCTACCGTTGCCAGAATATAGACCTTATCCCTTGGAATGTCCTCCTCCTTGACGATCACCGCATGCATGATCTTGAACTCAAGATCATTGATCCGATTCTGCAAAAGCTGAAGCTCTTCCTTGGCCGAATGATACTCCGCATTTTCCTTCAAATCACCATGTTCGCGGGCCACCTGAACTCTGCCGGCTACCTCGGGGCGCTTGACGTTCTTGAGTTGCTTCACTTCTTCTTTGAGTTTTTTTAAGCCCTCCGGCGTTACATAAAATTTACTCATTAACCCTGCGCCTTATTTCATAATGGGAATAACCGTCTGCTGAATCGGGGTTCCGGTAACCAGCACGTCTTTGTTTTTTGTGATGTAGACATTGACTTCTGTTCGCATACCGAAGTCATCCACGAAATAGATACCCGGCTCAATGGAAAAGCAGGTCCGGGGCATAATGCGACGATTGTCTTTTGTTTCAAGATTATCGATGTTGGCGCCGTTTCCATGGACATCTTCTCCGATGGAATGCCCGGTCCGATGAATAAAATACTCTCCGTAGCCCTTCGATTTGATGAAATTTCGACAAACATCATCCACTTGCCACCCAAATAGCGGCCGGTCTGCGTTGATCTCCGTTTTGATAAAGGCGATGGCCGCATCCCTTGCGCCTTTGACAACTTCAAAGATTTTGGCATACTTATCGGGAACAGCGGTTCCCACAAATCCCATCCACGTATAGTCTGCATAAACAGCCCGAGGCACATCCCGCTTTGCCCACAAATCAATGAGTACGACGTCTCCCTCCTTGATGGCTTTTGCGGTACTTTCCAGCGGTTCATAATGAGGGTCCGCTGCATTTTCATTTACAGAGCAGTTTGGCAGATGTTCGACTGCAAGACCGTCTTCTTTGAATCTTTTTAGAATGAACGACTGCACGTCGAACTCTGTGATTTTCTTTTTTGCGGAAACATGTTTCTTTATTTCAGCAAACGCTTCATGGACCGTCTTGACAATACTCTTCGAGGCTTCCAAGTGAAGTTCCAACTGTTCGTCGTCCCATGTCGAGTCAAACTGCTGAATCAAATCGGCCGACGAAACAATTTCCGCCCCGGTTGCCTTGCGAACAAGTTCAATCGTGCCTGCATCAACCAGGGACACGTACGGTATCGCGGCCTCCGGTGAATACTCCATGGCAATTTTCTTACCGTTCTTGGTTATTTTTTTCAGTCCTTCTTCCAATTCTTTCCAACTCGAATAGATCATCTTGTCGCCCGGTACCGAATCAAGCGTTCCCCGCTCGATTCCGTGAACGAGTTTCTGGGGTGTACCATTCGCCGGGATAAAGTAGAAGAAGCGTCTCATCTGAGACAAGTGAGCGGGCAGATTGAGTACCTTCCCAACGATTGGGTTATTCTTTCTGAAACTGTACATCAGCCATCCGTCGAGATTGTTACTCTTGACCGTTTCCTGTATTTGTTTAACGGTATTGGCTGAAAGATTTTGGTCGAAGCGGTCCATACGATTCCTCTCGATTAAAAGTGAACATATCCGCGGGCAGCCAGCGGTTGCAGGTCGCCGTGCTGCGAAGTGAAAATTCCATGTTGAGCGGTCACGACGCCGATGGCAGTGATCCGGTTTCCCAAAAGACGCCGGGCTTTCACGAACTCCGGCGGCGGCAGGGTCATCAGGAGCTCATACTCTTCACCACCGTGCAACGCCAAGTCCATAACGTCCTTCCGGAGACTCTTGGATGCGCTGCGGGTTGCCGCATGAATCGGCAGTGCATCCAAATCAACAACCATTCCGCGCTCGCTGGCCTTTCCGAGATGGTGAAGCTCGGAAGAAAGGCCGTCGCTGATATCGATACAAGCACTGACCTTGACGCGAGCTTTCATCAGACGCCGGATATCCGCCAGTCGAGGTTCCGGTCTCAAATGCTTCATGGTTGTATACTGCTTGAGACCTTTTTTGTTCATCAGCAATTGTTGTCCGGCCGCCGAGGCTCCGAGATTACCCGTCACGGCGATTACATCATTTGTTTTTGCACCTCCTCTGGTCAGAACTCTGCCCGAGGATTCACCGATTACCGTTACGCTGATGGAAAATTCTTTTTTCGATAAGGTTGTATTTCCGCCAACAACTTCGCAGCCGAATCTGTGGGAGGCTTTGAGAATACCCTTGTATAACTTTTTCACTTGATTCAGGTTCTGTTTGGAAGACAACGTCAACTGAACAAGTGCCCATCGCGGCTCCGCACCCATTGCCGCGAGGTCGCTTAGGTTGACCGCCATAGCCTTCCATCCGATGGATTCAAAATCAAAATATGCGGGATCAAAGTGAATACCCTCAACCAATGCATCGACCGTCAGGACGAGCTTCCTGGAACCGGATCCTTTCACGACAGCAGCATCGTCCCCGATACCCAGAATCACGTCGGTTTTCATGGAAGCCGGCTTCATGATTCGCCGGACTTCCTCAATCAGGCTAAACTCACCGGGTATTGACTTTGGTGCCATCTAAAGGGGTCAATATAGACCAGTGCAGGCTTTTTATCAACGCTTTTTGGGAACTAAAAGCGAGGGTCAGGCGATTTGGCTTATGGCCACCTCAGCAGCTCTCAGCGTCTTTTCCACATCCGTGGCTGTATGGGCAATGGAAACAAACGCCGCTTCAAACTGGGACGGCGGCAAATAAACCCCCTGTTCCAACATCACCCTGAAGAAGCTGGAAAACCTTCCCGTATCGGA
>JAGQUY010000269.1 GCA_020438245.1 Bacteroidota bacterium | reverse complement strand
GACCCTGTCCGGTATCTTACGAATCACTCGTCCGGAAAAATGGGGTATGCGCTTGCAAGGCAAGCTTGGAAAATGGGTGCTGAAGTTACGCTTATAAGCGGGCCGACGTCGCTACAATCTCCGGTAGGCATTCGAACCATCCGGATCGTTTCTGCCAAGGATATGGCGGAACAAGTACGAACCGAATTTGCATCGCACGATGCCCTTGTAATGTGTGCGGCTGTTGCCGATTTTCGACCCGCCCATATCCAATCCTCTAAAATCAAAAAAGATCAGAGAACCCTGTCCATTGACCTTGAGCCAACGGAAGATATCTTGGCCGGCTTGGGGCGCCAGAAGCATTCCCGCCGGCTCATCGGTTTTGCACTGGAAACAGACAACGCAGTAGAACACGGTCGGAGGAAGTTGGCTGAAAAGAATCTGGATTTTATCGTCATTAACTCCCCTTCTCCTGAAAGCGGATTCAACAGCGATACCAACCGTGTCATCCTGTTGGATGCCGTCGATTCGGAAGAACTACCCGTCATGACCAAGGACGAGGTAGCTGTGAGAATACTTGAGAAACTCGCAAAACTCTTCAACTAGGAAGCTCTATGTCAGATGTACGCGTCCGCTATGCACCCAGTCCGACCGGGTTCCTCCACATCGGAGGATTGAGAACAGCGCTGTATAACTACCTCTTTGCCCGTCACCATGATGGTAAGCTTATTCTTCGTGTCGAGGATACGGATCGTTCCCGTTTTGTCGAGGGTGCTGTTGAAGATTTTTCCCGGATGTTGGAATGGGCAGGTATTGTCGTTGACGAGGGACCGACTCAAGGCGGTAATTACGGCCCCTATTATCAATCCCAGCGGCTCAATCTCTACGAACAATATGCAGACCAGCTCCTTAAGGAAGGGAAGGCCTACCGTTGTTTCTGTAGCTCTGAACGCCTTGACCAAATGCGTAAATTTCAGGAAAAATCGAAGTTACCGCCAAAATACGACCGGCTGTGTCTTCGCCTATCACAGGCCGAAGTCGATGAAAATCTGTCCAAGAAAATGCCCTACACTATCCGCCTGCGTGTCCCGGACGACACAACAGTGAAGTTTCACGATCTGATCAGAGGCGAAGTTGAATTCTCCACCTTCAATGTTGACGACCAGGTTTTGGTTAAATCCGACGGCTTCCCTACATACCACCTGGCCAATGTGGTGGACGACCACCATATGTTGATAACTCATGTTATACGAGGGGAAGAATGGGTGTCGAGTACTCCAAAACATGTGCTTTTGTACCAGTATTTTGGGTGGGAACTGCCGTTGTTTGCACACCTGCCGCTTTTGCTCAATAGCGATCGCAGCAAGATGAGTAAACGTCAGGGAGACGTGGAGGCAAGAGCCTATCCTCCGAAGGGATATCTGAAAGAGGCTCTGGTTAATTTTATAGCGCTGTTGGGATGGAATCCGGGAGACGAGAGGGAAATATTCACCATGGAAGAATTGATTCGTGAGTTTTCACTTGAGCGAATCCACAAGGCCGGTGCTGTCTTCAGTGTTGAAAAACTCAATTGGATAAATACCCAGCATATCCGACGAAAAACAAACGACGAAATTTACGATCTTCTCAAGCCAGAACTGGCCAACGCAGGTTTGAACAGCTTTTCAAAAGAGTATGTACTCAGCGCCATCGGCTTGATGAAGGAACGAATTAATTTCATATCTGAGTTAATTTCTTTTTCCGGTTACTTTTTTGAGGATCCCAAGTCGTTTGATGCAACCGGAATCAGAAAACGGTTCAACCAACAAACGAAATCGCACCTGCAGGAGCTTCTTAATCGCTTGTCCACTATCGACGAGTTCTCCGTACCAAGAATTGAGGCGGTGTACAGGGACTATGCAGACGAGGCGTCAATTAAAGCGAGTGAGCTGATTCATCCGACCCGACTGGCCGTTTCCGGCGTCACACTCGGACCTGGGCTGTTTGAGTTGATGGAAATTCTCGGACAAAAGACGGTACTCCGTCGGATGCAGGCAGTAATAGATCACTTCGACCGGATCATAAAGGAAGCATCGACGACTGCCTGACTGGAACATTCAGGCAAGCCACACCTGTAAGGGTTGTTCCTCAAAACTGGTTTCTATTTCAATTGATCGCCCTTTCGGAGTTTCATACCTTCTACCATGAATGCTTTGATTCGCATCAGTATCATTGTTGGATTGTACGGAACCGTATCTGCGGGTCTATTTGGTCAACAGCGGTCGATTCGGCTCGAAACCAGAATGGGCACCACCTCGTCGGTCTCTGCGCTGAAGTTTGAAAATATTCTCGGCAATGTTACCAGCTACTATAAAATCGACCTTGCCTCAGAGATGGATATCGGGTATACCTTCCGGGAAAACATTGAAGGCGGCATTTCCCTTGGGCGCTATACGGCAGAGCCCGGTGCAGATAACGGCTCGTTCAGTGCTTTTTCTTTCGGGTTCTACGGGAAACTGTCCAAGAATATGTCCAAGGTTACACCCCACACCACGTTCGGAATCGGTTTGTCCTCCATGGACTTCAGAACACCTTCGACGTTGTTGGCTCCCAATGGTTATCAAATCTCTTGGACAGCTCCATGGACGTTCGTAGGAACAGGACTGGAGTGGAAAATCTCCGGATTCCATTTCGATCTGGATGCCCGCTACCACCTGGTATTGGCCAAAGATCGGACTTTCACAGCCAAAAACAGCTTTATTTTCAACGGCGGCAACGTGATCAATGCGCAGTATCGTTTGCGAAATCAGATACGATATCTGTCGGTATCGGCAGGCTTTGTTTTTGAATTTCCGTTGAACAACTGACTTCTTTCTACGGAAGCACCCTCCATGAGCGATTCTTTCATTCATTCCCTTCCACACCCGGAGGAAAAACAAAAATCATTTCATGACACGACCCTTGCCATGCGGTGGTCGTTTTGGGTAGGTATTTTGATGCTACTCATGAAAGTCGGCGCCTATGTGATAACCGCGTCGGTCGCGATCCTGTCCGATGCAGCAGAGTCGGTGGTACACCTGCTTGCGGTTGCCTTCGCAGCGTATAGCCTTTGGCTGAGTCATAAACCGCCGGACGAAACCCACCCGTATGGATATGACCGTATCAGCTTCTTTTCGGCGGGCTTCGAGGGAGCGATGATTGTCATTGCCGCTTTTTATATCATGTACGAAGCAACCCTGCGATGGATTCAGGGTCTGGCTGTTCAACAGTTGGAAATCGGCACTGTCTTTGTTGCCGCTGCGACCATCATTAACGGATTCCTCGGATGGTTTCTGGTCAGAAAGGGTAAAAAGCACAACTCCTTAATACTGGAAGCGAACGGGCGACATGTTCTAACAGATAGTTGGACCAGTTTTGGAGTCGTATTGGGGCTGCTGCTTACGTTGTGGACCGGCTGGCTTCCCTTTGATCCGATTGTCGCCATTCTCGTTGCCTTCAATATTCTTTGGAGCGGCGGTCAACTTATGAAACGATCGGTGAGCGGATTGATGGATAGAATTGATCCAGATATCGAGAATGCACTGAGGCAGATTCTCGACAAAGAGACGAAGGCAGCTCACATTCAATATCACAAACTTCGCTTTCGAAATGCCGGAAGCCGTTATTGGGTCGAATTCCACCTTCTGTTTGATGATTCTCTACCGTTGGCAAAAGCACACGCCATCGCAACGCAAATAGAAGTCCTTGTCGGACGGTCTCTGCCTGCGGACAGTGAAGTAATATCACATTTGGAGCCCTTACAAGGACACAATGAAGCGCATGTGGCAGGGGAAAAAGGCTAGGGTTCTATCTGCGTGTGCAAACCGATTTCTTCGAGGACTCCTCCGACTCTCAAACATTCAGCCAGATCACCCTCAAAACATACTGCTTTCCCTTTGGTGTGAACTTCCCAAGCAATCGCGTCAGCTTTTGCCGAAGTACATCCGGTAGCCTTGATCAGCTGGCTGATGACCTCGTCGAACGTGTGAATCTCATCATTAAAAAGTATGACCTTGGCCGGATGGTCGAGCGTTGTCGATTGGCCTGGATCCTGTTCAAGTTGCGTCTGGTGGGGCATATTCTCCCAAGAACCCCCGGACTATAAGTTAAAGTCCGCCCTGAAGTCCTCGATCGTATTTGCTTTCTTGTATTGTTCGAGCCATTCCCGATACATTCGCTGCTGCTTCGCAGACAGGAGACTCTTGCGCAGTTCTTCCCTGCTGCCGGTGTACTTGGCTTCGTTGAATTCATCCCGCGTGAAAACTTGAACGATATACGCTCCACGGGTTCCCATAAATGCGTCGCTTATCGTTGAAGTCGGTACTTGGAAAAGAAATCCCGCCAGCTTTCCGTCCCGACCAACACCGGCCACGGAGTTATTGATCGTGAATCCATTGAGATCACGAATGACCAAGGACGAGTCCACCGCTTTGGCCTCTGATAGGGAGTTGATTTTGGAGCGAACTTCTTTGGCCCGATCAAATGCCATCGCCTTTCTTTTCTCTTCAAGCAGTGTGTTGCGAATGTCATCCTTCACGTCTTCGAACGAGCGGATACCGGCTTTTTCGCTCTTTGTAACCGTAAAAATGCTGAAGCCTGAATTGGTTCTGAATGCACGACTGACCGAACCAATATCATCATTGAAGGCAAAGCGGACAATTTGCTTGGATCGATCAGGAAATCCTGCAATCATACCGAAATCGTTTTCCACCATGTCAGCTGTCGTCTGGACGGTCAGATTGAACCGATCTTTGTACTTTTCCATGGCCGCTGCAAAACCCTGCTCCTTGGCAGTCTCGTGAAAGACATTTGCGTTTTCACGGATATTTTCAACGGTCGTTGGACTGGCCTCCATTTTCAATAAAATGTGTCGGGCTTTAACGCTGTCGAGTTCCCCTGCGTCTTTTTGCCGCTTGGTCTTAAAACGAGTTTCCTCAACGTTGATCAGGTGATATCCGAACTGAGTGAAAATTGGACCGACGATCTCCCCAGCCTTTGCGTTAAAACAGGCTTCTTCAAATGCCGCCACCATGCGGCCCCGTGTAAACCAACCCAAATCTCCTCCGGACGAAGAGGCACCCGGCTCTTGAGAATAGGTTTTCGCCAAATCTGTAAAGTCCTTACCTTCGTTGAGTTGCTTTTTGATATCATCCAACCGGTCCATCACATCCGCTGAATCCTCCGGCGTGGCAATAACAGGAAACGTCACGTAACCGAGAACTGCCTTTGCGGGTTGTTTGAAATCGTCGGTGTGGTCATCGTAGTACGTCTGCAACTCCGCGTCGCTGATCTCGAACGTCTGATCAGCAAAATCGGATGGGGAAAAATAAATTAATTGCCCGCTAAGCTTCAGGTTGCGGCGCGCATATTCATTGCGTAGTTCGGCTTCGGTGACCCTGGCTGCCTGGGTAATAAGACGTTGAAGCTTCGTGTATGGAAGCTGCGAACGCAGAATGTTCTCAATCTCCGCCCAAGTTCTGGCATATGCCGGATTGTTCAATGCCTGCAGGTACTTATTGTAATCGAAATTACCGTCTGTTTGGAACGTGGGGCTCTGTCGAAGAAAATCCGGTGGATTGCTACGCAGATGGTACACAATTTCGGAATCGCCGACGGTAATGTTGTTCTTGTGGATGAACTTTCGCAACAGTAGTTCTTCAGTAATCTGATTCCAGATCTGATCGCTCACCATTTCCAGTTCGGTCTCCGACAGGGATTCTCCGTCCCGCTGTTGCTGCATCTGTTGGACCTGATTGAAATACGCGGTTTGAAAATCGGCATAGCGGACATCTTCGCCGCCGACTTTGCCGATGACACCGCGCTTGGTCCGGGCGATGTCCGAGTAATTGGCACCCCATTCAATGACGATAAGCCCAACAAAACAAAGGACGAGAATATAAAGGAGAATGTGTGTTTTCTCCCGAATTTTGGTCATCATACGTTCATATCTCCTGAAGGTCTCAAGTATCCATAGGTATCTAAAAGGATGGGCAAAGTAGAATAAAAGACCATAAAATGCAACCATAAAAAAAGGCCCCGGAGGGCCTTTGGACAACGCGTTTAACGAGCCTAAAAGTGATACGATACGGTAACTTGCGGACCCCTTACCGGATTGTCTCCAAAATCAAATTTCTTTTCATTTTCTTTTTTCTCATAGCTTGCTCCAAGACCGATGTAATTTACGTCCAAACCCAGTCTGCCACCGAAGAAGAGCGTCTTTATTCCAAATCCCGCTCCGGCACGGATATACTTTCTGGAATGCTCCGGACCATAGACGTTTGTCTCTTCATCATAGATCCCTTTGGTGTTTCTGTCATAAAAATAGTTCCCGCCCATCAGCGCGTAGATTCCGACGTATTTGCCAAGGCGGCTGAAGACGTACTTGGTTGAGAGACCGGCATTAAAATCGCTGTTGCTCTTTTGAGCAACACCTCCAACCAGAAACTGCGTGGAAAAATTCCGTGTCAAGTTGGCTTCATACGTCATCCCAAAGCCTGAAACCGTGCTGGCAGAAAAGCCGATGCTTTTGTTGAATACCCTGACAGATTCAGAGGGAGATTGTTGGGCGCTAACGGGAATCGTCAGCAGTGCGAGAAGAGCAAGAAAATGTTTTTTCATGGCAATACTCCTTGGTTTATGATGTCATTATCTATGACTCATCCCTTAAGGACAAGAACCGGGCCAAAATCGTAAATCGTTGATTATGGAGAAATTGAGCGGAAAAACATTGTGCGGATTTGAATCGGTGTGAAAAAAGACTACGTCTGCGAAACAACCAGAACGCTGTTCATTCCATTGTAATGATCATTTTCCCGATTTGGATTGGCGGGATCCGGAGTCCACTTGGTATCATCAACCAGGAACTTATAATGATATCGTCCGGGCGTAAGCAACGGAATATCAGCGCGCCACAAACCATCATCCACCTTAGTCATGAGCAGCATGTCCTTCATCCAAGCGGTGAAGTCACCGAGTACCGAAACCTTGGATGCGACGTGATCGTGGTAATAAAAAACAATCCGATCCTCCGTGATCACTGGCGATTCCTGATCGGCATCCAGATGATCTTCCACCAGTGCGCGTTCCACGCAGGCCAGTGGAGTGATCAGACCGAAACCCTGTTTTTCCGCGGCGATATCCGGCAGACGACGGGCGGTGGTCGTCAATATCATCTTGATCAAACCCGGTGTGAGGTTCGGATTGGCTTCCAACATCTGTGCGATTATAGAGCTGACAATAGGCGCAGCGAACGACGTTCCGTCGACATGTTGATAATTGGGGGCAAAGAATTTTTCGGCCTCCAGTCTCTTCCCTATAGCAGCACGCATAGCTTTCACGTCCACTTTGAGAATTGCAGGATCAAGTCTCGTTTTGCGAATCCTGCGTTTCAGTTTCGAGGGTAACAACTTAAGCGGCGTTTTGAATAACTCGTGCAGCACTTCACTCTCATCAATCACCTCATTATCCGGAAGCATCGGCGATGGCAGGTGTTTGCTGGGAGCCAGAATCTCGGGTTTCATGAAACCGTCTGTCGTTCTTCCATGGGAAGTACCGTATTCTTTCACTCGGCTTGTATCCGATGAATTCTGGTCATCTACGCCACCGACCGTAATGGCATGGGGACAACTGGCCGGTGGAAATGTTCTACGGCCGGGGTTGTTTCCGGCGGCCGCGACGACCGTGATGCCCAACAAGGTTAATTGTTCCACGGCACGGCAAATCCGGCTGAGTTTGGCAGACTGTTCCCGATCTCCACCCAACGACACATTGACCACCCGGATACCGTATTTTTTGTGATTTCGGATGACCCAGGTCAGTGCCTTGTGAATATTCTGGCTGCGTATCGATTTGCCATCGAAGGCTTTGATGAGCACGACGTTGGCATCGTGAGCAATTCCTCGATAGTAGCTTTTCGAATGATACCCGCTGCCGCACGCAACACTGGCTACCATAGTGCCATGCCAAGATGATGGCCTGACCAGTTCGAAATCGCTTTCGGAATGCTTTTCCGAAGTTACGTCAACCATCTTCAAGATGCGGTTCTTCGGTTTGGTCAGAGCTGGATGCGGGTAAAAACCGCTGTCAATAAAGGCGATCGTAATACCTTTACCAGAGTAGCGTCGATGGGCATTGACACGCAGATAGACAGGAACGACGATGTAATCTTTGCGGGGAGGTCTGCTCATTCAAAAAAAAACCATGACACCAAGGTGTCATGGTTTTCTCAAAATGACTGGAGTAATTAGCCTTGTTCGGCCTGAATCTGCCGCTGCTTACGGATCGCTCGCAGACGGTCAGCCTTTTTCTTTTCACTGGGCTTGGTATAGTGGGCCGTTTCACGAAGCGTTCTCATCAAACCCGACTGGAGGCACTTTCGCTTAAAGCGTTTCATGGCCTTATCAAAAGATTCGTTTTCGCCTACCTGAATCGTAATCATTACCTCTCCTTTGGAATAGCGT
>JAGQUY010000268.1 GCA_020438245.1 Bacteroidota bacterium | reverse complement strand
GATCCCTAAAATTCGGGCGGGCGTCGTCGTTAGAGCTTCCAAGGCCTGGTCTGACGTCAAACCAAAACTCATTGATTTCTGAATATTCTTCCAAAATACCTTTAGATCCTTCAGACCCGATGTTGTAAAGGCAATTGGAATCTTCTCGTTCGAAAGAACCACCGCGTTCGTCGGGGCCAATTCCCAATGTCGCAATTCCCGAAGACTCACGTCTACCGCATCATCCGGATTGCTTAAGTCAATTGCCATCGGATAATCGAGCGGTAGAATCAGGGTTGCCCCCAATTGTTTGATCTCTTTTGCACGTTCATATTCACGTCCCCCGCCCTTGATTACTGCGCGAAATCCGAATTCCTTTCCGATCACCGCGGTTCTAAAAACATCCTGTGTATTAGCGACCTCGAACAGGATTGGAAGCTTCTTGTCCAACTGACTATTGAGCGCTTCCAAGGACAAGTTAGGCTCCATAGCAGCCTTACGTACAGATGCTTGCCGATACCAAGCAGCATCCAAAAAAGTCTGACGCATCAGTGCAATTGCACCCATGAGGGATGACGGATACGGCTCTGATGAACTGCCTTTGTCGAATGAAAGATTGACGGTGGCATCGGCCACCAGCGTCTCCTCGGCCTGGGTTTTTTCCCCTAAAGTGATGACCGTGCCGGTTCCTCGAAATATCCCATCCGAAGATCTCGCGTGAACGGTTGTAAATCCAAGTGATCTCAGCTCGGCCGCTTTTTTAGCATTGAACTCAAGGTTTTCCGACATACGAAATTCGGGACTCACAGCCGGATTCCAAGCCAGCGTGGTAGGTCTTGGTCTCTTTGATGTCTCCGTATTTTGAGGTTTAGATCCAAAATCGGAAAACGGATCGATGAGACCCGGATAAATCCAAAGGCCCTTGAGATCGTGGACCACAGCATCCGGAGGAATGGAAACGCCCGCACCGACAGCCTCCACTTTTCCATCACGGATCAATAAAACCGCATCCTTTGCTAGAGTCTGACCGGGCTTCACCACAATCACGCCATTGACAAATGCGTGGATGGACGGGGTTTCATGACGCAAGCCGTCTATAGGATACGTTTCCTGACCAGACACGGGTAATATCGTACCAACAAATAGGAGTAGAAGAAATCGGAATGGTTTCATGGCATCCTGCTTATAGTTGAAAGGATTTTACGGGACTCCAAGATTAGAATCGTGCGTGCCTAAGTCAATGAATTCTTTCATACGGCAAACTCGGACAGGTGTTGCGGTCTTTTGTCTTGAATATATTCAACCTATGAAGTACGTTGAATAATGAAATATTGCGCGAATTGAGACGTTTTAGAGACTGGGACGTTTCAAATTGACAACCAACAGAAGGAACTGAATGAATTTCTCTTCCCAGACAAATACTGAGCACTTCAAAAAAGAATTTGAAGAGTTTTTGAAAGAAAAGTACGGAACGCCTGATCCCGAGCAGGATTCCCAAGGTTCAAAGTCCGGCCCCAAGAGTCATGCCGGGTCCGATATCGACTTTGACCAAAACCCCGAAGAGCTGGAAGCCTACCTGAACCATTTTGTCGAATGTCAGCCTGAGGCAGTTGAGGTTATTGCCACCAAGATTGCGACCCACTACAAGCGCATGAAGTTAGAGGACACATTTTCTGAGGAGCAAAAACTGGTCGGAAACATAAAAAGTAACGTTCTCCTCATTGGTCCGACGGGTGTCGGAAAAACATACATCGTAAAGCTGATAGCCAAAAAAATAGGCGTTCCTTTTGTGAAAGGAGATGCGACAAAGTTCAGTGAAACCGGCTACGTCGGTGGCGATGTCGAAGATCTGATCCGGGAACTTGTGAAAGAAGCAGATGGTGACATAAAGCGGGCAGAATACGGAATCGTCTACCTTGACGAAGTGGACAAAATTGCCTCCGCCCAGAATATGCGCGGCGTGGATGTGTCAAGAAGCGGGGTTCAAAGAAACTTGCTGAAACTGATGGAAGAGTCGGAGGTCGACTTACGTGTTCCCCACGATATGGCTTCTCAAATGGAAGCTGCCATGGAAGCCCAGCGCACCGGAAAGGTGGATCGAAAGAAAATCAATACGAAGAATATTCTTTTCGTCATGAGCGGTGCGTTTTCCGGACTGGACGATATTATCCGGAAACGCGTCAATCAAAAGCGCATGGGCTTCGGATCGGATCCCGCCGGAGACCAAGCGCTGGCGAAGTCCGACCTGTTCAGACAAGTCACGACCCAGGATCTCATGGAGTATGGATTTGAGTCAGAATTTATCGGCAGGCTTCCTGTAGTCGCGGTACTGAATGAACTGACCGTCGATGCCCTATTTAATATTCTCAAGAATGATGACA
>JAGQUY010000267.1 GCA_020438245.1 Bacteroidota bacterium | reverse complement strand
GACGCCCGCCCGAATTTTAGGGATCGACAAAATGGTCGGAACGCTGGAAAAAGGAAAATCGGCAGACTTTGTAGTCACTTCGGGCAACCTGTTCAATAAGGGCACCGCCGTTTACGAAAATTGGATACGAGGGATGCGGTATGTAGCCTCCGCTGTGCCGGATCTTGATATTCGTGGCACGTACGAATTGTCGTTCATTGACAGGACCCTTTCCCTGGAAATTACCGGGCCGATGGCGAAACCTTCTGCAAAGATTTTTCTCAGAGATTCTTCCACTATCGGCGCCGACCTGATTCTCGACGGGGACAATGTCCTGATAACATTTGCCGGAGACTCCTTGGGAAATCCAGGCCTAATTAGGTTAAACGGTGTAGCTACTGGAACAGGAGTAAAGGGGATCGGCAACTTGCCGAGTGGTAGATCCACCAATTGGACAGCGCAAAAGACCAAGATTCCTGAGCTCAAAGTCGAAGATCAGTCTGTCAAACCGGATTCCGGAGAACTCTCATCGGTCACGTACCCAAATCTCGCCTTCGGTTGGGGTAGCCAGCCTCGGCAGGAAACGCTATTGATCAAGAATGCCACGATCTGGACTAATTCAGAGAAGGGCGTCCTGAACGGAGGTGATATTCTTATTGAGAACGGGCGAATCAAGGCCGTTGGCAAGAATTTGACAGCCGGCAGAGGCGTTTCAGTAATCGATGGCACCGGACATCATGTGACGCCGGGAATCATAGATGAACATTCTCACATTGCGGTCACGCGGGGTGTCAACGAGGGCACTCAGGCCGTTTCGGCGGAGGTTCGCATCGGCGACGCCCTGGACGGGGAAGATATTGATATTTATAGACAACTCGCTGGAGGCGTAACCACTTCACACATTCTGCATGGTTCTGCAAATCCGATCGGCGGACAAACCCAGGTGATCAAACTACGTTGGGGATTACTTCCAGAACAGTTGAAACTGGAGCCGGCACCGGCTTTTATCAAATTTGCCTTGGGTGAGAACGTCAAACAATCGAACTGGGGAGACCATTTCAGGACGCGATACCCTCAGACCCGAATTGGCGTCGAGCAGTTAATCAAGGATGAGTTTGTAGCTGCGAAAGCGTATAAGAAGCGGTGGACACAGTACCGAAACGCCGGCGGGGAAAAATCCAATATGCCGCCACCGAGAACTGATCTCGAACTGGAGGCCATGGTTGAAATTCTGGATGGAAAAAGAAATATCACCTGTCATTCTTATGTCCAATCAGAAATTACCATGCTATTGCGGCTTGCTGAAGAAACGGGTTTCAAGGTCAATACATTTACCCATATTCTTGAGGGGTACAAGGTTGCAGACAAAATGAAAAAGCATGGAGCGGCGGGATCGACGTTTTCAGATTGGTGGGCATACAAATTTGAAGTATATGATGCAATTCCATACAACGGGGCGCTCATGCACGAGCAGGGGGTGACAGTTGCTTTCAACTCCGACGATGCGGAAATGGGTCGCCGTCTAAACCAAGAAGCTGCCAAAGCCGTCAAGTACGGCGGTGTTTCCGAAGAAGAGGCTTTGAAGTTCGTCACCTTGAATCCGGCCAAAATGTTGCACATCGACGACCGCGTCGGCAGTTTGAAGCCGGGCATGGATGCGGACGTTGTTCTTTGGAACGATCATCCGTTATCCGTTTATGCGAAAGTCCTTAAGACTTTTGTAGACGGCAGGGGATACTACGATTCGGAAGAAGATGCACAACTTCTGGCTGCAATAAAGACCGAGCGTGCGCGTTTGATCCAGAAGATGATCCGCGAAAAGAAAACGGCAGGTGGTGGCGAGAGTCCGGCCAAACAATTAAAACAACGCTATGGATGTGACGACCTTGATAGCGATTACAATATGGGGGGGAATTGAATATGAAGATGAGTTTCTTGATCTCCTTCTTTTGCTTGTCACTGTCTGCTCAAGAAGTTCCAATTCCCGCACCCAAGAAACAAGGTGCTGCCGTGCTGGTGAAAAATGCAATCATCCATATCGGAAATGGTCAATTGATTGAAAGAGGGTTTCTTATTTTTGAAAACGGCAGGATAAGTTCTGTCACTTCAGGGG
Source organism: Bacteroidota bacterium (assembly GCA_020438245.1). GTDB lineage: Bacteria > CLD3 > CLD3 > SB21 > SB21 > JAGQUY01. The sequence goes on along the minus strand of JAGQUY010000267.1, from coordinate 1,657 downwards.
AGGCTCCCGTCTTTGAAGGAGAAGTCATAGACGCCGCCGGAAAGCATGTTTATCCGGGCCTTATTGCCCTGAATACTCCGTTGGGGTTGATTGAAATCGATGCAGTCAGAGCTACGCGCGACCAATCGGAGTCCGGCGAAATAAACCCCAACGTACGGGCTATTGTCGGATATAACACCGACTCCAGAGTCACCCCCACAGTTCGGTCGAACGGAATTCTTCTTGCTCAGGTCGCACCCCAGGATGCCATGATGAGCGGGCTGTCTTCTGTAGTTGAACTGGACGGCTGGAATTGGGAGGACGCAGTCTATAAAAAAGACGACGCGGTGTACCTTGATTGGCCGAAGATGTCGGTGATCAATGCATGGTGGGCCCCACCTGCGGATGAACAGAAGAAAACCATGGAAAAGAAATTGAGCGAACTGTCCCGCGCAATGGAGGATGCCTATTCTTACTTCAAGGCATCCAATGCCAAGGAACCGATCAAAGTGGATTTGCGATGGGAGGCCATGGTACCGGTTTTTGAAAAGAAGCGAGCGGTATTTATTCGTGCAAGCCACATAAAACAAATTCGTGCAGCGATTTCTTTGGCACGAAAATATGATCTTCGGATTGTTCTTGTCGGTGCCAACGACGCCTATCTGGCATTGGATCTTCTGAAAGAAAACAACATTCCGGTTGTGTTGGAAGATACACATGGTCTGCCGGGTAGAGAAGACGAGGCAAGCGATCTGTACTATCGGTTGCCAAAAATGCTGACGGATGCGGGTATCCTTTGTGCGGTGAATGTCAAGTTTTCTCTTGGTGGAAATGGACCTTGGAACGAACGAAACCTGCCTTTTCAAGCCGGTCAAACGGCGGCGTATGGTCTTTCAAAAGAGGAAGCCTTGAAGTGCGTGACCAGTTATCCGGCTCGGATTCTCGGAATCGACAAAACGGTTGGCACAGTTGAAGAAGGAAAAGACGCAACTTTTCTTATTTGCGGCGGAGATCTCTTGGATATGAAAAGTTCCTCGGTTGAGTATGCATTTGTTCGCGGGCGCATGATTGACCTCGGAAACAAGCAGATCGACTTATACAACAAATTTAAGGCGAAATACGAGAAGGCTGAATAATCTCTGGATCTTCACAGCGCTGCTGGGTGCAGCTTTAGGCTGTGACACCAATTCGTCCGATGTCCGATTCGAGGCGTGCGATGCACCTCCCATAGACTTTACTGCGCCGGATTCGACGGTGTTTGATTCCGTAGCTATTCAGAGAGCCATTGAACGGTCAGGGGACTCAGGCAATCTGTATGCACTGTTGATAGTCAAGGACGGACGACTGCTTAGTGAAAGCTATTTTGCCGGGCACACGGCACACGACACGTTCGCCCTGCGGTCGGCCACAAAAAGCGTGATATCGACTTTGGTTGGGATCTCCGTGGACAGAGGATGGATTGGATCCGTCCAGGACAAGTTGATGGGCTACTACCCGCAGTACATTTCCGACACTTCTGATTTCAGGAAAAAATCAATTTCCATTGAACACCTCCTTACCATGACTGCAGGATTCCAATGGAACGAGGGCAGTGACCGTTTGTACGGCAATTACATTGAATCTGCAATCGAACTGCCGATGCGCGATAGCCCCGGTTCGGTCTTTAATTACAGTTCGG
>JAGQUY010000266.1 GCA_020438245.1 Bacteroidota bacterium | reverse complement strand
CGATCTGTAGTCTTGCGGGCCAACGAACTGACCGGAGACCTGATCGAATTGATTTCTCATCGACGGGACATCTATTCTGCTGCAGAACCGTAAGCACCCCCAATGCCGCATTCTCTGTCTGGTGTCGTCCGGAAAGCCCGATCTCCAGATCCTGCAAATACAAAGTCCCAACGGTCATGTCCGCAAGGGAGCCGCCATGGGCGCTCCGGAGGTTGCGGATCGCGCAATGATCTTGAACAAAAACAAGAGGACTCTGCTTCTGCCGTGCCTCCGTTCGCAACAACTCCCGAATATCCGGTGTCACGGATCCGACAACCGTCACCCTGCCCGCCTTCATAATGCCTGCTTTTTCTTTCCCTATGTGACGCAAGGATGGACCGAGATGCTCCATATGATCCATCCCAACAGAAGTAATGACGGCGACTTCAGGAGCAAGCACATTGGTGCTATCCAAACGGCCGCCCAGACCCGTTTCTACAACGGCCATTTCAACATTATGCCGTGCAAAACAGGCAAATGCCATGGCCGTCGTGGCTTCAAAAAAGGTACATTGCCATTTCTCAATAGTTGGACGCATCGTTTCCGTCCACCGGATAATCTCCTCCTCTTCGATTTCCACGCCGTTGACTCGAATGCGTTCTGAAAAACGATGTATGTGCGGTGATGTGTACAAGCCGGTCCGATATCCTGCCGCACGAAATATCGATTCCAGCATTGCACAAGTGGACCCTTTGCCGTTGGTCCCGGCCACATGTATACTCGGAAACCGATGGTGGGGATTTCCCAGCGCCTCAAGAAGTCGCATCGTATTGTCCAGGCCCAGTTTGACACCGAAAAACTGAAGACCAAACAAAAACTCAAGAGATGATTTCAAATCGTGCATAAAAATCCAACAAAAAAGGGGTCGTTCGTGAGAACAGCCCCTTCGTGCGCGTATAAGAACTTCGTTCAGTATTTACCGGTGACAACCTCAGGCACAAAATCACCCTTTCTTCCATCGATTCCCACGTGGGAGTCGCCATACATCCCGTCATCCTCCACATTCGGGTGGTAAACTTTTTCTTTATTCTCGATAAGTTTTTGGATCTTCATCAAACCCTCGATCAACCCCTCGGGGCGCGGCGGACATCCGGGAATATATACGTCCACTGGAATGAACTGGTCGACTCCCTGAATAAGGGTATACGTGTTAAAAAACCCTCCGGTAGAGGCACACGCCCCCATTGAAATGACCCACTTTGGATCGGGCATCTGGTCGTATATTCGTTTCAATACCGGCATCATCTTTATGGAAACTCTGCCGGACACGATCATCATGTCCGATTGGCGGGGTGAAAAACGAATAGCCTCGGCCCCAAATCTTGCGAGATCGTAGCGGGGCCCCAGCGTCGCCATCATTTCAATTGCACAGCACGCGGTCCCAAAAGGCATCGGCCACAGAGAATTCTTTCGACCCCAATTCCATAGTGCGTCCAAGGTGGTAGTCAGTACGCTGTCTTTAATTTCTTTGGTAAGATCCATGGCTCAAACTCTCTTAGTTGGCTTTCTTGAAATTCTCCGACACTTGGCTCCAGTTCACGACGTTCCAAAAGGCTGCGATGTAGTCTGGGCGTCGATTTTGATACTTCAGGTAGTACGCATGTTCCCAGACATCCAGACCCAAGATGGGCACGCCCTTCACTTCGGCTATATCCATCAAAGGGTTGTCCTGATTGGGAGTTGACGTCACGGCCAGCTTACCATCTTTCACAATCAACCAAGCCCAACCGCTGCCAAATCGTGTGGCCCCTGCATTGGCAAACTGCGTTTTGAACTCGTCAAAACTGCCAAAAGCCGCTTTGATGGCCCCGGCCAAATCACCAGACGGCTCTCCGCCTGCTTTCGGGCCCATGATAGTCCAAAACAAGGAGTGATTGAAATGTCCGCCACCATTGTTTCGAACCGCCGCCGGGTATTTGGATATGTTCTTACAAATGTCTTCAATCGACATTTTTTCGGTGTCCGTGCCGGCAACGGCCTTATTCAGATTGGTTACGTACGCATTATGATGTTTGCCATGGTGGATTTCCATGGTCATTTTGTCAATGTGTGGATCGAGCGCATCGTGCGCATAGGGGAGATTAGGTAACGTAAAAGCCATCATGACTCCTTCTTTTAAGCTATTGAATTTGTCCACCTAATATCAGAAAA
>JAGQUY010000265.1 GCA_020438245.1 Bacteroidota bacterium | reverse complement strand
TGGGTATCTTCGCAATCGCCTCACCCGCAACCACTTCGTCGCCTTCTTTGATGACCAAATAGGCTCTGGTTGGCAGGATATGGCTTTCCAGAATCTCTCGACCTTTCTTAATGAGCAGTGTCGGGGTCATTTTCTTGTCACGTGAATCTATGACAACAAGATGCTTCATGCCGGTTGCTTCATCCGCTTCCTCACGACACGTCACGCCTTCTTTCAACCCTTCAAAAACGACCGAGCCGTCATGCGAAGAGATAATACTCGTGTTATACGGATCCCAAGTCATGATGAAATCATCTTTCTTGACCTGCTGACCATCCTTCACGGCAAGCGCAGCACCATAAGGGACTTTGTACGCATAGATAAGACGCTCCGTGTCTGGATCAATCAACTCAATGCGTGCATTTCTGGTCATACAAATGGCCGCATTGTCCGTAACGCGATCAATAACTTTCATGCCGGCACTGTAGATGATCTTTCCGGCTTGTTTGGCTAATGCCTGAGGCTGCTCTCCGATACGGGATGCGACACCGCCAATATGAAAGGTTCTCAGTGTAAGCTGAGTCCCTGGCTCGCCGATTGATTGTGCCGCCATGACCCCCCCGGCTTCACCAATGTCGACCAGGTTGCCACTCGCGAGATTACGACCATAGCACTTGGAGCAAACTCCGCGTTTGGCCTCACAAGTCAATACCGAACGAATTTCAACGGTTTCAATGGCCGAGTTATTCAACATCTCGGCCGTCTCTTCTTCGATCAAGTCCCCGGCGTGAATTGCCACTTCACCGGTCGAGGGATCAATCACGTCGTCGGCGGCAACTCTACCTAAGCATCTTTCACCTAGAGACTCTTTGATTTCTTCGCCTTCTTTGATGGCACTGGTCTTGACGCCAAGAATGGTTCCGCAATCATATTCGGTAATGATCACATCTTGTGCCACGTCTACCAATCGACGAGTTAGATATCCTGCATCTGCGGTCTTCAGAGCCGTATCCGCCAACCCCTTACGGGCACCGTGAGTGGAAATGAAATATTCCCAAACTGAAAGGCCTTCTTTGAAGCTGGCGGTAATGGGATGTTCGATGATCTCACCAACCTGCCCGGTCATGCTTTTTTGCGGTTTGGACATCAATCCGCGCATACCACCCAACTGTTTGATCTGGTCTCTGGAGCCTCTTGCACCGGAGTCCATCATCATGAAAATTGGGTTAAAACCGCCATTTGAATGTGTGATACTTTCATACATCGCAGCTGCAACATCGTTGGAGGCGTGCGTCCAGATATCTATGATCTTATTGTAACGCTCGCCGTCCGTCATCAGGCCCATACGATAAGTCTTTTGGACCTTTTCCACCTGCGTTCTTGCGTCGGAAAGTACTTTGTCCTTGTTCGGTGGTGATAACACGTCCGCAATTCCAATGGAGCAGCCTGACCTTGTGGCGTAGGTAAACCCGAGGATCTTGATGTTGTCAAGGAACTCAACTGTGCGGATGTTTCCCACAACGGAGTGCATGCGGCTGACAATTTCCTCAATCTTCTTCTTCGTCAAAAGTTCGTTAACGAAACCCATCTCTCGGGGTACGATTTCATTGAAAATGACACGCCCGATGGTAGTATCAATATACGATGTCGATTTTTTTTTACTTTTTATCGATATCCAGCGCAATTTTATTTTCGCATGAATATCCACGAGTGCATTGTCAAATGCCATTCGAGCCTCTTCCATCGAGCCAAAGCGCATACCCTCACCG
>JAGQUY010000264.1 GCA_020438245.1 Bacteroidota bacterium | reverse complement strand
CGAGGGCGCCCTATTTTCCATGACCAACTCCAAGAAACCTGATTATCTGCGGGCGGTTGCCGGCGTCGACTACCAGTTTACTTCGAGATGGTATGGACTTGCAGAGTTTTTGTTCAATGGAAGCGGCGCATTGAAGAGAGAAAAATATGATTTCATATCTTGGCAGCGGGGAGAACTGCTGCAGCTGGCTAGAGAGTACGTATATTTCCAATCCACCTACATGCTTCATCCCCTGATCGTTTTAACCCTGTCGTCCAATTCGAACTTGAATGACGCAAGCGGATTTGCACAAACGGCTGTTGACTATTCGGCCTTGTCGTGGCTTCAGGTAGGATTCGGAGGGATTTGGTTTTACGGACGCACTTTGTCTGAATACAGTTACTATTCGGACGCTTTATACATTCGCGCGACGGCTTACTTCTAATACGACAACGCTTCGCATCGTTGGCTTTGTATTCACAAAGACATACCTATCAATCTTCTTTTTCTTCTTCCGGTTCAATGGCCGGAGCTGTCAAGACTTTTATCTCTTGCCCGCTGCTCAGCATAGTACGCGTGTACTTTTTTCCGCGTTTCACTTTTGCTATGCAATATTTCCCATCTGGTTCTAAGGATACGACCTTGGCAAGGCCCCTCCGTATTTCGCGGGTATCAGTTATATCTCCGACCGTGATGGACTCTTTCTCCAGAATGTAGAATTTATCCTTCGGTTCAATTCCCATGTTGGAACCGCAGTTGATAAGCACCATCACATCCTTTTCGTCTTTCGAAGGTACTCTTTTGATCAGATTGGCTTCAATTGGAAAATTTTCTCTGAGGAGGTCTGCAAGCTCGTCTTCCATCTTATCCAACGCATTCATCGCTGCATCCAGTTTCGAACCCTGCTTCTTGTCCGATTTCCCCTTCTTGGAGAGATTGGTTGAAACAAACAGTTTACCATTCTCCACACTGATCAGTTTGATCTGCATTTCCACTTCGGCCCGAAAATTATCCCCATCTTTCTTCACAGTGACACTTTGTATTTGCATGTCGGCAACAATCTGGGCTCCGAGGAACTGTCCCAGACTGACTGCCTTATTGGAGTTGGACAACTCGCTGACCTGAAAATTTTGTTCTTTGATCAGTTTGTCGATTGACGATCGCTCGAGAACGGTTAGCCGTTTCAAGTTCACAAACGTATTTGTGCATTGGGAATAGGCTGCGTCCACAAGGCCGACCGCCTCCTCATCTGAGAGGGACTTCGAACCGCTGAACCGGAATTTATCAAAAGGCAAAAGGGCTACTCGTGGCTTCTCCGCCATGGCCTGAAGGCGTATCTGGGAATTGACCATGGGCGTAAGAACCAGTGATAGAAACAGAAAGCGATATGGGATTTTCATATAGACAACAGATTAGTAGTTCGAGAACCAATAAATAAACGAACTCAAAATACCCCCGGCATCAGAGAATATCAACCCTTTTTCAAGGTGTAGAAATCTTCTTTGACAGGAAGAACGCGGGAATTCCCGTCATAATAATTACCGCACCGACAGCCGCTTCAGAGGGCGATTCAACGATCGTGTTGATCACAAGAGCGGCTGAAATGGTTACGAACAGGGCAGGGGTTAGCGGATAGCCCCATGTACTGTACGACTGCGTTTGAGCGGACGCTCTGCGTCTCAAAATAAATAATCCGGCGGCTGATAAGCCGTAGAATACGAAAGATGAAAATACCACATAGGTAATCAGTTCATCATAGGTTCCGCTCAATACCAGCACGCACGC
>JAGQUY010000263.1 GCA_020438245.1 Bacteroidota bacterium | reverse complement strand
CGGGCCCACGAGATCCTGACACTGGATGATATCTTTGAGCTGATCGGAGACGAGTCCACTCCTCGCCCGCTGTCAAGGGAGATCATTCGTCTTCTGGAGAATCATCCGGACAAGGTTGTTCAAACTCATGCTCAGGAACTTCGATTAAGGGAAACTGAGCGTCTGAATAAAAAAATGAAAGAGATTGAGGTCAGCGTCAATGCCTATTTCGACGTCATCTTTCAATCTTTGAATTATGCCCGAATCAATACGAACAAGGATGCCGTCAGCAGCCTGAAAACGGCGATTCAATATTTGCAGCAATTTGTATCTGAAGCGCCTGATCAGGATGAATCGGGAGGTGCTTCCGTAAGCCAAGATTTCCTGCGTAAGGCCATTTCCTACTTTGAAAGTTCCATCAACGAATTGTACGGCGATACCAAGAAGGAAGTCTTCTCGGAACTGGATCAGATTCAGGGAATGATACAACACATACTTGATTTGAAAAATTTCAAATTTGATGAAGAAAATCCGAGGGAAGAGGATATTGACCCGGAGGTTCTTGAAAAGGCCGTCATGATTTGGAGAGTTGCCATAAGTCAGTTTCTAGGTCGGGTGAAAGACTTGGAAGAAATGTTGCGACTGAAATGGGGCAAACTCATGAAGGAGAAAGACAAGTCAAGGAAAGTGGAAGAGATTGAAAGTGATTTGTATGAAGCTTTTGAAGAAATCGAATTCCACCATAAAGAGAGCGTTGAGTGCAAACTCAAAATCCCTTGCCGGGATTGCAAACGGCGGGGGTGTGCGGCCGAACGATTCATGCTGCAAACCGATTTCCTCCTCGATGAATTGAGCAGAAACTTTGGTAAAACCACCAGCCTGACGTCTTAGTCAACCTTAAAAAACCATGGCTCGAAAGCTTCCACGGTCCTTTTATGGCAGGTCCACTCTCGATGTCGCACGGGATCTATTGGGCAAACTGCTGTGCGTACGGTATCCCGAACCTGCAACTGCGGGGAGAATTGTGGAGGTCGAGGCGTACAGAAACCGGGACGATCTTGCATCGCATGCTTACCGCGGAATAACTCCTCGTAACGAGGTCATGTTCGGCAAACCTGGAATGTCTTACGTCTACTTTATCTATGGTATGTACTATTGCTTTAATATCGTAACAGAGAAAAATGGCACAGCGGGCGCGTGTCTGATACGGGCCTTGGAACCAATTGACGGTATTTCGATCATGATGGAGCGTCGACGAACATCGACTGAGATCCGCTTGACTAATGGCCCGGGCAAACTGTGCACGGCGTTGGGCATCGGTCGTACCCACAACGGCGTTGATCTGACCGGCAATGATCTTTTTCTCGCAGATGACGGTTACCTGCCAAGCCGCATCGGACACTCCACTCGCATAGGTATCCGGCACGCCACCGATAAACCATGGCGTTTCTTCATTAAGGATCACCCCTGTCTCTCCCGGTAGAGCATCTAAGCCACTTTCTGTTTTTTATTTCCCGCGTTTTATTTATATTGCCGCGCTTTGCATTTAAAAGACGGAGTACCCATGACCGAGTCTGAAATTCCGAAGGCGTATGAGGCAAAAGACGTTGAAGGAAAGTGGTACGAGCATTGGCAACGACATGCAATGTTTCGTGCAACCGCCAACGATTCCAAGAAGCCTTTTTCCATCGTAATTCCTCCGCCCAATGTAACAGGAGCTCTTCACATTGGGCATGCTTACAATAATACGGTACAGGACATCTACATCCGTTTCAAACGTATGCAGGGTTTTGAGGCTCTCTGGAGCCCCGGAACGGACCACGCGGGTATCGCGACGCAAACCGTCGTCGAAAGACAGCTTAAAACGGAAGGCAAAGACAGGCGCACGCTCGGGCGAGATGCCTTTGTGGAAGAAGTCTGGAAACACAAAGAGGTGTATCGTACCCGAATCATCAGTCAACTGCAAAAAATGGGCTGTTCGTGCGACTGGGAACGAGAATGGTTCACAATGGACGACCATCTCTCCGAAGCCGTCTTGGAGGTATTTATTCATTTGTATGATAAGGGCCGGATTTACAAAGGAAACTATATCGTCAACTGGTGCCCTTTTTCCCAATCCGCCATCTCCGACGAGGAAGTTGACTACCGGGAAGTGAACGGCAAACTGTGGCATTTTCGTTATCCGCTGAAGGATTCAACCGAGACTCTCGTGGTTGCAACAACCCGTCCGGAAACCATGCTCGGAGATACCGGAGTTGCCGTTCATCCGGAGGATCAGCGGTACAAGCATTTGGTCGGTAAAATGGTTTTGCTGCCGATCGTCGGTCGGGAGATTCCTGTCTTTGCCGATGAGTATGTGGATAAAGAATTTGGAACGGGTGCCGTCAAAGTTACTCCCTCGCATGATCCGAACGACTTTCAAATGGGCAAGAGACATGGGTTGGAATTTGTCAACATTATGAATCCGGATGCTTCATTGAATACCAACGTGCCGGAAGCTTATCGAGGGTTGGACCGATTCGCAGCTCGCAAGAAAGTTGTGGCGGAGATGGAACAGCTCGGTTTTCTGGAAAAAACCGAGAACCATGTGAATCGTGTAGGATACAGTCAGCGAGGCAATGTGCCGATTGAACCGCTCGTTTCGGAACAATGGTTCCTGAAAATGGACGAGATGGCCCGTCAGGGTCTCGCTGCCGTGAAAGATGGACGGATTAAGCTACACCCGGAAAAATGGGTGAAAACGTATGAGCACTGGATGACCAACATCAAAGACTGGTGCATTTCACGTCAACTGTGGTGGGGACATCGAATACCTGCCTTTTACACGCCGGATGGGACTTGTGTAGTAGCGAAAAACAGAGAAGAAGCGTTGGCGAA
>JAGQUY010000262.1 GCA_020438245.1 Bacteroidota bacterium | reverse complement strand
GTTGTTAACGGAGTGGATCAGATCATTCCGGTGGACGTTTATCTGCCTGGGTGTCCTCCACGACCGGAGACACTGATTGACGGCATTATACAATTACAGAAGAAGATTGAAAAAGAAGGCGTTCTGCGGAAGAAACAGACGGCAGGGGCTGAGTCGGTGGAGGAATGAATTTCCAGACGGTTGTCGATTCGATCAAAGTAAAATTCTCACGGGTTGATGTTGAACATGAAAAGGTAATCGTTGTTCCTGCCTCCGATTTTCTTCCTGTCGTGGATTTTCTTCGATCCACCCTGCAAATGAACGTCCTTGATCTCCTGACTGCCTCCGATCATATTTCAGAAAATCAGATTCACATGATGTATGGGTTCTATTCCTATGCGAACAAAACGTATCTCCGGATAAAGGTTAGACTCGATCGGAAGGATCCCGCGATGCCGACACTGACTTCACTTTGGGAAGCGGCAAACTGGTTCGAGCGGGAGGTTTTCGATCTATTCGGTGTACGCTTTGAAGGTCACCCGGACCTGCGTCGTATTCTTACTCCTCCCGATTTTGAGGGTCACGGTTTACGAAAAGACTACGAACGTCCGGGCTTTTTTGTCAAAAAACCCGATTTCAAATGACCATGTCCAAGTCAGACCAGTCCGTTCATAAGCGCTCGGTGCGATTCTCACCGGAACGTTCATTGTTTGATCAACTGCCGGCCGAGACTCGGATCGTATCACGACGTGTGCGGACGGCGGAACTGAGGACGGAAGAATTTTTACTGAACGTAGGTCCCCAACATCCGAGCACGCATGGTGTTCTTAGGCTGGTGGTTTCACTGGATGGAGAGGTTATTACACAATGCGATCCTGATCTCGGCTATTTGCATCGTACGTTTGAGAAAATTTCGGAAAACCGGACCTACCAGCAAATAGTGCCGTTCACCGACCGCATGGACTACCTGGGTTCAATGAACGCAAATTGGGGTGTCGCGGTGGCGGTAGAGCAGTTGGCGGGTATCGAAGTCCCCGAAAGAGCGGAGTATTTGCGCGTTATCGTTGCTGAGTTGAATCGAATTGCTTCTCATTTGATGTGGATGGGTGCATTCGGGGCTGACGTCGGAGCCGTAACCGCTTTCCTTTTTGGGTTCCGGGAACGGGAAATGGTACTAGATATGTTTGAGGAAATTTGCGGGAGTCGGCTTACTTATGGGTATATCCGGGTTGGAGGTGTGGCAGAAGATATCACGCCTCGTTTCGTGAAGTTGGCGCAGGAGTTCCTTGATCTACTACCCTCAAAATTGAACGAATATCACGATCTGCTTACCGGAAATCCAATTTTTAAGCAGCGCACGAAGGGAGTCGGCGTAATAACGCTGGACGAAGCGATCCGATATGGAGTCACGGGCCCGATGTTGCGGTCGTGCGGATTTCCTTGGGACCTTCGCAAGGACGAGCCGTACTCTATATACGAACGATTCGACTTTGACATCCCGGTGTATTACGACGGAGACTGTTTTGACCGGTATAGGGTCCGGATGGATGAAATCGGTGAGTCGGCCAAGATTGTCCGTCAAGCCCTCGAAGGATTGCCCGAAGGGGATTTTAAAGTCAAAAAATTGGCGCGAAATATCAAACCCCCGGTTGGAGATGTATATGTAAGACAGGAAGCACCACGTGGTGAATATGGGGTCTACATGGAATCGGACGGAACGATCAAACCTAATAGGGTAAAATATCGGACACCCAGCTTCTCCAATTTGTCCATACTGGCTCTAATGACGGTAGGATGGAAAATTGCTGATTTGGTGGCAATCCTCGGCAGTGTTGACATCGTACTGGGTGACGTAGATCGATGAATACCATGCTCTCGGCAATTCTCGGAGTTTTGATTCTGTTTGGCGTTATTGCTCTCCAGGGTCTCATTCTTGTTTACATGGAAAGAAAGGTCTCGGCTTGGATGCAGTCGAGATTGGGACCAAATCGCGTGGGTCCATGGGGACTTCTGCAAACTGCAGCCGATATTGTCAAACTGCTATTGAAAGAAAATATTCGAAATGAAAGGTCGGATAGGGTCATCTTCTTTCTGGCGCCGATTCTCGCTTTTGTGGCACCTTTTGCAGCCTTTGTCACGGTGCCTTTCGCTGCCACCATCGGATTTCGCGATCTTGATATGGGAGCCTTTTACGTCTTTGCACTTGGAAGTTCAGTCGTTTTTGCGGTTATCTGGGCCGGATACGGATCGAACAACCGTTATGCTCTGATCGGTGCCATGAGATCGGCCGCGCAGATGATCTCTTATGAAGTTCCGCTGGTAACGGCGGTTCTTGGCGTTTTTCTGGTTGCCGGTACTCTGTCACTCAGGGAAATTGTCCAATTGCAATCCCAAGGCCTGTGGTACGTTGCCGTTCAGCCTCTCGGATTCGTCTTATTTTTGGTGGCTGCGACGGCGGAATCGAACCGGGCTCCGTTTGATCTTCCCGAAGCCGAATCGGAGCTGGTGGCAGGCTTCCACACGGAGTATTCCGGTATGAAGTTCGCTTTTTTTTATTTGGGCGAATACGCGGAAATGCTGGTTTCCTCCTGTGTACTGGTGGTATTATTTTTGGGTGGCTGGCTTATTCCGTTTGCAAACAATGCCAATGTGCCGACTTGGCTCCATCTATTGAGTTTTGTTTCTAAAGTATATCTAATCATCTTCTTAATGATGTGGTTTCGTTGGACTTTTCCACGACTTCGGGTTGATCACCTGATGGCTTTTGGATGGAAAGTATTGATGCCGCTGGCGTTGGTCAATCTGCTGGCCACGGGCTTGATAGTTTATTGGTTAAAGTCATGATACGATATATCAAAGATCTGCTGAAGAATTCGTGGGCGCTGCTGGTTGGTTTGGCGGTAACCATGCGGTATATGTTCCGACCGAAAACAACGGTACAGTTTCCGGAACAAAAGAAGGAACTCGGAGATCGTTATATCGGATATGTAAAAATGATGTACGAAACCGAAGGTGAGCATGCAGGTGTAACCAAGTGTGTTGCCTGCATGGCATGTGTCGTGGTTTGTCCTGTTTCATGCATTCAAGTCACCCATGATAAACATCCGGATCCTACGAAAAAACGAATCGCCAAGGAATTTATTTTGGACTACGTCAAGTGCGAGTTCTGCAATCTTTGCGTTGAAGCCTGCAATTTTGATGCAATCATAATGGGTCATGACTACGAACTGGCTCTGTACGATCGTTCGGTGATGGATATGGTCCTGGTGAAAGATATGAAATATCACGATGATCTGTACGACGCCAGTCGGCGCCAAACCGGATCCGCCAACCGGTCCATTACGAGTCCGAGGGAGCGGGAAATCATTGAAGTGATCAATAAGAAAGAGCACGAAGAACGAATCAAGAAAGCAGCCGCCCAATCGGAGAATGCGTCATGATATCGCCTGCTGCGTTTTATGGATTCGCAGGGTTGGCCGTGGTCTTGGCGGTTGCGACAATAGTACATCGCAACCTGTTTAAATCGGCAACCTTGCTGGCCGGGTTCTTTTTTTCTCTGGCGGCCCTTTTTATTACGCTGGATGCGGAGTTTCTCGCAGTGGTTCAAATTCTTATTTACGTCGGCGCCATTACGGTGTTGATCGTCTTTGCAGTCATGCTTACTTCCCGAATCAATGATGAGGAGCTTACCCAGTTTAACTCTCAGAGGTGGTTGGGAGTAGCAACCGGTTTGGGCTTGCTTGGCGTACTTGCCGCTTTTTTGATGCACGCAGGTTGGGGAGAAGCCGATGGGGGAAGCTCCAGCCTGCCGGCCGATCCGCTGGCCCTGATCGGGACAGCGTTGATGTCTGATTTCATTCGGGCGTTAGGCGCTTCCAGATTGGTCCAATCTTTAAGACTGGACCAATCTTTTTCCGGCTGCTGCTGGGCAAAACTTGTCTGCATT
>JAGQUY010000261.1 GCA_020438245.1 Bacteroidota bacterium | reverse complement strand
TAAAGTGGATTCTTTGCCGGCAGCACCGAACTGGAATACAGGAATCCCATTTCTGCGAGCACCTCATGTGCCCAGGACGTTTTTTCGGTCAAAGAAAAAACAGGCGCTCTGAATCCGCACACGGAGGCTCCTGCCCGGTTGATCAATTCCACGTTTTCCGAAAGATCTTTCTTGAACGACTCCCGGCTTTGCTTATCCAGCGGAACATGATGGGTGGTATGACACGCGACTTCGTGTCCGGCGGCTGCAATGGTGGAGATCAATTCGGGGTACCGTCGGGCTACATCGCCAACCACGAAGAATGTGCAGCGAGCCTTGTGTCGGTCCAGAAATTGCAAATAATGCTCGGTCATGGCTGGCACGCGTTCAGCATAGCGAAAACCGTCGGGCACTCCCGATCGGACATCCTCCAAATCCACACTGAAAAGAAAAAGATTCGACATGCACCAAAGTAGGATCAAAAGCGCTTCCGTTCAAATAAATTGCTTGTTTATGGAGCACGACGTAAATTTTGCATCTAATTGATCTGAAAGGAGATCGTCATGATACGCAGGATGTTGTTTCTATGGTGCATGGTTGGATCGGTGTTTGCCCAGGAAAAACGGGTGATCACCTATGAAGACTTCATTGATTTGAAACGGGTGGATGGCGGATCGCTTTCGCCGGACGGCCGTTGGGTAGTTTATAATGTCAGGACCTACAGTTTGAAAACGAACACCTACGTATCCAATTTATTCTTGCAATCGGTGGACGGTAAGACGACAAAAATGTTGACCAGTTCCTCGTTCAAAGATTTCTCTCCCGTCTGGTCTCCGGATGGAAAACAAATTGCGTTTGTATCCAATCGCGGAGGATCGTATCAGATTTTCACGATGGCGCTCGACGGTGGCGAGCCCCGGAGACTGAGTGATATTTCCACGGAAGTGAGTGCCGGCAACGGCTTGGCTTGGTCTCCGGATGGAAAGAAGATTGCGTTTACGTCGGACGTTTATCCGGATTGTGAAACCGACGAGTGTAACCGGACAAGAAATGCAGCACGCGAGGAGAGCAAGGTCAAAGCGCAAGTGATTGACAAGATCCCTTTTAGAGTGTGGGATTCCTGGAAAGAAGGCAAGCGCAGTCAGCTTTTTGTAATCGATGTTGAAAGCGGAAAGTTCAACGACCTGATCAAGGGCGATTTTGATGTCCCGCCAATCGATCTCGGTGGTGCGATGGATTTTGCTTTTTCTCCCGACAGCAAAACAATCGTCTTTACGATGAACACGGAAAAGAATATCGCCTGGTCGACCAACAACGACGTGTGGACGTTACCGGTGTCCGGAGGCGATCTTAAGAAGATATCGACCAGCCTTGGGAATGACAATCAACCGGTGTATTCGCCGGATGGGAAGTACATAGCGTTCCGATCCATGAAACGAGCCGGGTTTGAAGCGGATCAGCAGAACCTCATGCTGTATGAACTTTCAACCGGAAAAACGGTCAACCTAACGGAAAAGTTTGATCGCAGTGTGGGAGGCGTTAACTGGTCGCCCGATTCAAAGGTGATTTACCTGGACGTTGAAGATCAGGGTTACCATGTGATTTACGACATGCCGGTTACGGGTGGAACTCCGCGCAAGCTGACCGACAAAACGTATGACGTCATTTTGGGCGTGAGCGACAATTCGATGGTCACTCGGCGCACCAGTTTTTCCATGCCGCCGGAGATATTTGTACTGAACCGCGACGGATCCGGAGCCCGCAATTTGAGTAATCAGAATACGGCCAAACTTGCCCTGCTTGACCTACCTGCCGCCGAGGAGTTTTGGTTCCCGGGAGCAGGAGGAACCAAGGTGCACGGATTCCTCGTAAAACCTCCCAAGTTCGACGAGAAAAAGTCGTATCCGGCTATTTATCTGGTACATGGCGGACCCCAGGGCGCCTGGAATAATGGATGGAGTTGGCGTTGGAATCCTGAATTATTTTCCGCACCCGGATTTGTTTCGATTATGGTCAACCCACGGGGTTCAACAGGGTACGGGCAGAAATTTACCGATGAAATTACAAAGGACTGGGGCGGCAAAGTCTATGAAGATCTGATGAAGGGAGTCGACTATGTCGTGAAGAACTATTCGTTCATCGACGGAGATAGGATTGGCGCGGCCGGCGGATCCTATGGCGGCTATATGATGAACTGGATGAACGGCCACACCGATCGTTTCAAGTGCATGGTTTCGCACGCCGGAATCATGGAAAAGATCACGATGTATGGCGGTACTGAAGAACTCTGGTTTGAAGAGTGGGAGATGGGCGGTCCGTACTGGGAGGGACGGAACAAAGAAACCTTCGAAAAATGGTCACCTCACAACTTCGTCCAGAATTTCAAAACGCCGACCTTGGTCATTCACGGAGAACTCGATTATCGAGTTCCTGTCCAGCAGGGCATCAACCTGTTTCAGGTGCTGCAGCGAAAAGGCATCCCGTCGAAGTTTCTCTACTATCCCGACGAGGGGCACTGGATCTTGAAACCTCAAAACGGACAGTTGTGGTATAAGGAAGTGCACGCGTGGTTCAATCAGTGGTTGAACAAACCGGCGAACTGAAAAATATCGGCATCACAAAGGAGCCACGTTGTCGGGACGTGGCTTTTTATTTTAGCTGACAGCGCTCCAAAATCAGTTTGCAACCCTTGTCCTTTTTGGCTAATTTGACGTTCACCCATCAAAAGGAACGGTATGTCAAAATTTGTATCGATCGAAACGAAACTGCGTGAACGACTCTATCTGAAGTCTGCATTGGAGCAGTTGAATTGTCAGATGCTGAAGACCAAGAAAATCAAAACGTTGCTCAATCGAACCTTTGATGTGGATTTAGCTGTCAAGGCGCCCTTTGGAATCGTCGGATTTCGAAAAGATAAAAGCGGCGAATTCAACCTGGTTGGCGACGACATGATCTTGGCCAAGAACAGAAAATTTGCGGAACAACTTGCCCAGCAATACGCGTACGCCAAAGTAATCGCAGAGGCTAAAAAGGCCGGCTTTCAACTGGTAAAAGAGATGGTGGAAGAGGATAAAACAATGCGTCTTGTTCTGAGGAAGTGGTAGCATGCAGGAAGTCGAATTTATCATCAAGAAAGACGGATCCGTCGAGTACACGATCAAAGGTATCAAAGGTGCATCCTGCGACGATCTTTCCAAGGTTTTTGAAGATCTCGGAACCATACAGACCTCCAAGAAAACATCCGAATATTACGAAAAGGAACCCGATGTCAAGGTTGTTACACAACACAAGTGAGGCCGTGTGAAGGACCGGATTTTTATCGCAAATGGCCAGGGCTTTTGGGGTGACAATGTTGATGCGCCATATCAGTTGGTGACCGGAGGGCCGCTGGATTACCTCACCTTGGACTATCTTGCCGAAGTAACCATGTCCATCATGCAGCGTCAGCGGATCAAGAAGCCGGAAACCGGCTACGCGACCGATTTTGTACAGGTGATTGAACGCATCCTTCCTCACCTCATGAAGAAGAATATCAAAGTGATCGCAAACGCCGGAGGTGTGAATCCGGAAGCGTGTCGGACCGCAGTTGTGCAGGTCGCCAAGAAGCTGGGTGTCAAGGGTCTCAAGGTGGCCGTCGTTCACGGAGACAATGTACTCGATCGAATACCGGAGTTTGAAAAGGCCGGAGTGGCGTTGAACAGCATGGACTCCGGGGAAAGCCTATATGATCTGGTAAGAAACGGTCACGAAGTACTCAGCGCGAACGTCTACATGAGTTCGAAACCCCTGGTGGAGGCGCTGGAAAAAGGCGCCCAGATTGTCATTGCCGGTCGCACCACAGATACAGGACTCGCGATGGCGCCCATGATACCAGAATTTGGATGGTCGTGGGACGACTGGAACAAGCTGGCAGCGGGCACAGTGGCCGGCCACATCATCGAATGCGGGGCGCAGTGCACCGGCGGGAATTATACCAAATGGCGCGACGTCCCCGATTTGTGGAATGTGGGCTACCCGATCGTTGAAGCTCACTCCGACGGTACTTTTTATGTGACCAAACATGACGGCACCGGCGGGCTTGTCACTCTGGATACCGTGTCCGAGCAATTGGTCTACGAAATGGGCGACCCCAAAACGTATATTACCGGAGACGTCGTTGCGGATTTTACCTCCATCCGGTTGGCCCAGGATGGATCCAATCGGGTACGAGTGAGCGGCGTTACAGGCAAGCCTTCCACGGACTTCTTCAAGGTGAGCGCAAGTTACCTAAAAGGATACAAAGCTACCGGGCAACTCACCGTCTCCGGGCCGGATGCGCTGGAAAAAGCACGATTATGCAGTGATATCGTCTGGCGGCGTCTGGAGCGCGCAGGCGTAACGTTCAAAGAAACCAGCACCGAATATCTCGGCGTCAATACCTGCCATGAGGGTATTGTACCGGCGCCCGCACACCCCAACGAAGTCGTGCTCAGAGTCGGTGTCAAAGATCCGGATCGAAAAAAAGTGGATCGTTTTGGCAAGGAAATCGCTCCTCTTGTCACGAGCGGACCTCCTGGCGTGACAGGTTTTGCGGGCGGTCGACCCAAACCCCAAGAGATTGTGGCCTTTTTTCCGGCACTTATCCCCAAATCGTTGATTGAGCTGACCGTCAGCGTCGAAATTTCCTGATTTCTACCCCATGAAAAAGATTCTCTACATTGAGGATGATCCCGTTTCTTTGACCATTGTTTCAAAAATTGTCGAGAAGATGGGCTACGAATTTATTGCTGCTTACAACAGCGATGAAGGATTGGCAAAAGCCGGTGCCTACCTCCCGGACCTTATTCTGATGGATGTGTTTCTGCCCGGCGTGGATGGTTTGGAAACGACCATGCATATCCGAAGCGCGGAACATCTAAAAGACATTCCGGTCATTGCATTGACGGCCAGTCAAAGTGCCGGCGATGATGAACTGGCAAGAGTGGCAGGCTGTGACGCGATTTTGCGAAAGCCCATCGATGCACAAGAATTTATGCGTCTGGTGAATGTTCATATCGATCGTCCCCGGCTCGTTTCACTGGATATAGAAGAAGAGGCGCTCGGTCTGAAGAAATTTTCCCACCGGCTGGTGCAGCGGCTCACGGATAAGATCCACGAGCTGGCCCACACCAATTCGGAACTGGAAGCGGCAAATCGAACCTTGGATAAGCTGGTCAGCGAAGTACGTGTCAACAACAACGACCTGCTCAGGTTCAACGATTTGGCCAACAAAATTCTGACGATATCGACACGTGAAAAACTCTACCAGACCATACCTACCTTCATAGTGGAAACCGTCGGTTTGGCGAGCGCCGCGTTGTATGTCGTCAATGAGCAGGACCTGACGCTTGATATTTTTTCCCATCAGGATGTCGACGCCCCAACGGCTGATCATATCAGTTTTACAAAGGGTCCGTTCTTCGATACGGTGTATTATCAGGAACCTGTTTTGATTGATGCCGCTTGGCTGCAGGCCGCTCAACGTGTCGATGAGCAGGTAGTCCAGCGGGTTCGTCCGCTTCGGGAAGCCTTCAGGGCGGATGTTTTGTATTTTCTTCCCATCATCGGCAGGCCGAAAGGGGATGCTGAATTCCATTGTCAGAACCAGGATTGTCAGGCCGTTGTGAACAAAGAC
>JAGQUY010000260.1 GCA_020438245.1 Bacteroidota bacterium | reverse complement strand
AGTAAATCCTTCGATGTCGCACATCATCACCGTCAGCGTTTCCGCTTCTACAGCTCCGTTTTCCGTCTTTTGAATACCTGCCGTTTCGATGCTTTGCCAGGCACGATTCGAAAGGTATGATTTTACGATATTTTGGAGACGCGTTACTTCGTCGAAGTTCTTCTTCAGTTCACGGTTCGCCATATCCATCTCGGCATTCTTGTTTCGCAAAAGTTCGCTCATTTGGCGTAACCGGAGATGGGTGGAAAGACGCATTACAACTTCTTCGTGCTGCAGGGGTTTGGTGACATAGTCCACTGCGCCGACATTGAATCCGTTCACTTTATCGTTGATGTCGCTGAGGGCGGTCATAAAGATGACTGGAATATCGCGAGTTTCGGGGTTGTCCTTGATTCGTTTGCAGGTTTCAAATCCGTTCAAGCCCGGCATCATTACATCAAGAAGAATAATATCAGGCTTGATGTGCTGTGCCTGTTGAATGGCACTGGCCCCATCCTGGGCCGCCAACACTTTGAATTCAGAATCTCTGAGCGCATTAAATAGTACGCTAAGATTTGTGGGATTGTCGTCGACAATCAAAACAACGCTTTTTTCTCTCATGGTTCTCCAGAGGTTGAGTACTTATTTGGTAACAGTTTTCGTGCCACGCTTACGTCATGGAATCCGGCGTTGTCCTGATTCGTTGAACGTCATGACGCGCGGCGTCATGTTTCGACCTCATCAACTGCCGTTTGCTCCATCCAGTTCTTTAACAGCTCGCGCACCTTCAACAATTCGAAATTTCTCGCCGGGGCACTCAGATAGTTCGCAAAGGGCAACAGGGAGTCGTCTTTCGAGAGTGCATCCAGATGTGCCATAAGACCTTCCAAGTCACCCATATTTGCAAACTCATACAGTTGTTTGAGCGTGCGAAATTGCGGAAGATGAGGCTGGCTGTTCTCATCGATGGCAGACGGCGTATCTTCCGAGGCATATAGCCACTCGATTCTTAGAAAGTGTCCCAGTATCTCCAGTAGTTGTTTTTCGCGAAACGGTTTTGATATAAAATCGTCACACCCTGCGTCCAGGCTCTCCTGTTTGGTGAAGTCGAAGGCACTCGCCGAAATAGCCACAATGGGAACCTTGTCGTACTCCTCCATGGTCCGAATGCGTTTGGTTGTTTCGAATCCACTCAGAACCGGCATACGAAGATCCATAAAGATGATATCGGGTGTCCATTCGGAAAGGATTTGAAGACAGCCGTGTCCGTCCGTTGCTTCCCGGCAATCGAATCCCAAGGCTCGAAGCATGTGAACAAGGACAGACCGGTTCTCCACTTTGTCATCGGCAATCAGGACCCGCTTTCTGCTGCCGCTGTAGCCTATAGCCGACCGGACGGCCGGTGCGCTTTCCACAACTGCCGAATCCAACTCGGTAAGCGAGATTCTTAATCTGAAAATACTGCCCTTGCCCTGTTCACTCTTGACATCCAGATCACCGCCCATAAGTTCCACCAACTGATGAGTGATGGCAAGACCGAGGCCGCTTCCGTCAATGCTTCGTTTTGCATCATGAACCTGGTAAAAGGGCAGAAAGATATCCCGTAGCTTCTCTTCTGGAATTCCGACGCCTGTATCCTCGACCTGAAAGCACATCCGCTCTTCAAGATAGCCGACTTTCAAAACGACCCCGCCTTCATCGGTATATTTCACCGCATTGGCAAGCAGGTTGATCAGAATCTGGCGCAAACGCTTTTCGTCGGCACGGACCGCAATCGGCAGCGGAGAAATAACCTCGAACATGAAGGTGAGGCCCTTTTGACGGGCCCGAATACCGATCATCTCGGCGATGCCTTCCAAAAAATCAGTGAAGTTGAAATCCGATACGGCCAGATCCATGCGCCCCGATTCAATTTTACTCAGATCGAGTACTTCATTGATCAAGTTAAGCAGGTGTTCTCCGCAGCTTTCGATCACCGACACCTGTTCTTTGTGAACTGGCAGGAGATGTTTGTCTTTCTGAAGAATCTGTGTGTAGCCGAGAATTCCATTTAGCGGTGTTCTGAGTTCATGGCTCATGTTTGCCAGAAATTGACTCTTGGCGCGATTGGCAATTTCGGCCTGTTCCTTGGCTTCCTGCAGGTCCAATTCGTCCTGTTTTTGTCGGGTTATGTCGCGAAACATGGCAGCGGCTGCGTTGATTTCTCCGGAACTGTCCCGCAAAGGAAATATGGCCGCCGACACCGGAATTTCATGTCCGTCCCTGTGTGCAATAAGCGTTTCGCCTGTCCATGGAATTCCCTGCAGAACCCCTCCCAACACTCCCATCAAGGCCGGACGAACGCTTTCTGGATGACACATGGCGACGTTGAAGTGATGTTTGATGTTTTCATCTTTGCCTACCATTCGCAAACCGGCCCGGTTTACATAAAGGCTGTTTCCCTCCAAATCGGCTATTCCTACGTAGTCAGTCGTACTCTCTATTATTTCTGCAAGCCTGCGGGCCTCCGCCAATGCCTCTTCAGTGGTCCTTTTTGCAGCGGTCAGCTCTTCCTGCACGTGCTTTTGCTCGGATATGTCTCGCAGAATCGCAGACAGAAAGGCGGGCGCACCGTCCGAACCATAGTGGACAAGGCCCACTAAGGATACGGGAATTTCTTGTTTGGTCTGTCGATGTAGTAGGGTCAACTCTCCGGACCAGCTGCCGTGTTTAACAGCATGGGGCAATCCAATTTCCATCATCGTTTGCATGGATTGGGGACTATACAGGGAGTCGAAACGAATTCCATCGAGAGATTGATCTTCGGAAATTCCCATTTGTTTGCGACCGGCACGATTCATGTACACCAGCTGGCCCTGCATGTCGGCCATACCGACGAGGTCGGTTGTCGATTCCAATATGGCAGTGAGCCGTTTGCTTTCTTCAAGAGCTTTTTCGGCTGTTTCTTTGGCTTTGCCAAGTTCATCTTGAACTTGTTTTCTGACCGTGATATCCCTAGAAACAGAAATTGCCGTCTCCACCTCGCCATGGGCGTCAAACTCCGGACAGATAAGAGATTCGAGCCAGATGCCGTTGGGCAATTGGAACTCCATCAACTTGTTTTGCTTGGAATGAAATACGGAATCAAGCGTCGATTCCCAGAGATTCAATAGATCCGTTGGAAATCCCAATTCCCCGAGAGGTCTTCCCAGACCAAGTTCCATTGTAACGCCGGCAATCCTTCCGGCCGCATTGTTCAAATACCGGATACTATAGGTTCGATCAACCCGTGTAATGATGTCGGACGTGTTCTCAGCCATCGCCCTGAAGGTTTCTTCCGACTTGCGCAGATGCTCATTGGTTTCTCTCAGGAGCGCCGTTTTTTCCTCCACTGCGATTTCGAGTGAGCGACGCTGTTTGTCAATCATATTGATCCGAAAACGAAACGCTAAGAAGACCACCCCTAGAAGCACAAAAATTATCAAGATTCTAAACGTCCACGTATTCCACCATGCAGGAACAATGAGTATTTTAAGAGACAAGCCATTCTCATTCCAGACACCGTCTGCGCTGGCAGTCTTGGCGTGGAAAGTGTACTCTCCACCGTCCAGATTGGTATAACTTGCGTAATGCCTTGTACCGGAATACATCCACTCCTTGTCGAATCCTTCAAGCCGATAGGCGTAATTGTTTTGCGAAGGATCTGCAATTCCTGATGCAACGAATTCAAACGAGAAGAAGTTCTCCTCCTGCTTCAGCGTTATCACACCCTCTGGAACCACATCAACAGGTTGATCGAATACCTTAAATGCGATAAGAACGACTGACCCGAAGGAACCGCCGGAGTCGGCCGACAAAGGATTCGTGTATTTTGGTGTTTCAGTTTGATCGGCTTGGTTGGCTTCAAAGGCCTTTGGCGACTTAGAAAATAGCCTCGCGGCGACCGCCCAATTTGCAAACAAGACGTCAAGGGAGCTGTGCAAAGCCAAACTCAAAAGCAAAATACGAATCATTATGAACTCCGAATTAAAGGACGTCCAGCCCATTAATCAAAGTTCATGCCGATTCACAAGTTATTGTGAATATTTAACTTAAATTTGCAAAGATTTCGATGGATGGCAAAACATTCGACAGAGTGTCGAAATATCGACGTTTGGAGGGTTATTTCGCAGTAATACCAAGTTTCTTCATTTTAGAAAGGAGGGTCGTCCTATTGATGCCCAAAACTGCGGCCGCACCTGTCCTACCCCCGACTACGCCACCGCATTGTTCCAAAGCGCGGAGAATATGCCGTCGTTCCGCTTCCTCAAGAGTTACAGATTCAACGCTTTGGCGGGGAACCGAAGACTCAAGCAATCCAATGTGTTCAGAGCGAATTTTGTCGCCATCGCACAGAATGGCCGCACGTTCCATAACATTGGACAACTCTCGAATATTACCCGGCCAGTTGTATCGGGACAGCATCGCCAGAGCATCTGCATCCAGTGCAAGGTCGGGCTTTCCCATCCGGGTGGTAAATTTCTGAAGAAGGTAGTGCGACAAGAGCGGAATGTCGTCTGAACGCTCTCTTAAGGGTGGCACATGAATCGGAAAAATATTCAGACGGTAATAAAGATCCTCACGGAACGTCCCGCTCTTGACCGACTCTTCCAGGTTTCTGTTTGTCGCGGCCACAAGCCTGACCCTGACGCGCACGGTTTCGGTGCCCCCGAGACGCTCAAATTCCTGCTCCTGCAATACACGGAGCAGCTTGGACTGAATTTCTGGCGACAATTCTCCAACTTCGTCGAGAAAAAGCGTACCCTCATCTGCAAGTTCAAAGCGGCCTTTTTTTCGCGCAACGGCGCCTGTAAAAGCCCCCTTTTCATGTCCAAAGAGTTCACTTTCGACAAGACTTGCAGGCAGGGCGGCGCAATTGAGCTTGATCATGACCTTGTCACGCCGGTTGCTGAGGGTGTGAATCAACCTGGCAAATAGCTCTTTGCCGGTGCCTGTTTCACCCGTAAGAAGAACGGTGGAGTCGGTTGTGGCGACCCGTTGCACCTGTTGCATGCATTTCTGCAGGGCAGCCGATCGACCGATAACTTCGTCAACGTTGTAGTGATATCTTAGTTCCTCGGCCAGAGTCAGGTTTTCATTCTGCAGCCGTCGAATTTCTCCTTCAGTCTTTTCTCTTTCAGTCAGGTCCCTAAGAATCAGCGTAAACGCTGTATCGGTCCCCATTACCGCACGCGACATGGTAGCTTCCACGGAAAATAGACTCCCATCAGATCTCCGGGCTGAGAGACCTTTTGGCAGCCAGGACGACCTATCCTCACTCGAAGAAAATGCGGAGACCGCGCGAGCAAATGCATCGGTCATGAATCCTTCGAACGATGTTCCTATGATCGCACTGCCGTCAAAGAGAAAAATCTCTTCGGCAGCACGATTGACGAATTTGATCCGGCCGGCTCGATCCAGGACAACCACGGCATCCATCGCGGAATCCAGAATGCCGGCCAGTTGTTGTCGGCTGGTTTCCACAACCCGTTCGGCCTGTAATCGTTCAAGCTCCGCGAGCGCGCGATTTGCAAAAATTTTGAAAATAGATATATCTCGTTCTTCCCCAATCATGGGCTTTGTATCAATCGCGGCAATATGACCCAAGGTCCGGTTGTCCGACGTTATCAGTGGAATCCCAAGGTAACTTTCCGCCTTGAGTTTCGGCAGATTCGGATCGGTTGGGAACAATTGGCATAATCCTTCGCGATACAAACAGAGGCTGCCCGTCTCGTACACTTTTTCACAAGGTTCCCCGCCCAACTCGTATTCAAAATTTTCTATCCATTCTTCTCCTGAGCAAAATGCAAGCGTCCGGACTCTGGTAATGGTGCCGGTAAACTCGGCAACCCAGGCATATTGGACCCCCAATGCACGTG
>JAGQUY010000259.1 GCA_020438245.1 Bacteroidota bacterium | reverse complement strand
AGCCAGGATCAAACTCTTCGTTGTCAAATATATTATTATCAATAATATACATGGGTTTGACCCAACTCTCATCAGAATTGACTGTGTATACTCTCATTGTCAAAAAACATTGGCTAGAACTTCAGTCCATCGCCTTTATTTTCAAGAGCTTAATGCTCTTAACACACACATTTCTTGTTCCCCTCACAAAAGGGGTCACAAATATAGAGCAAAAAGGTTCCGATTGCAAGAGCTAATTTTCTTTTTTCTTAACAACTTATCAACAGGCTCCTCGGCGCTCTTTGCCCCCGCAAAAACGGGCAGAATGATACTACAAAAGAAATCCGAAGTCAATAGGTAATCTGAGATTTTCCTAGGGTTTCCACAAATTGACTTCGATGAACGAGGGATGTTCCCTATTATGGTAAATCTTCTGCCTAGTCTTCTGATAATCAGCATCAGATGCTTCATAAATATTCATGAACTTGCCGGGATTCCGGTCTATCATCGGAAACCAACTGCTCTGAACTTGAACCATAACACGATGCCCTTTTCGGAACGTGTGAAAAACATCCTGCAAGGAATACTCAAAAACGGTAGGCTCTCCCGGCTTTATCGCTTCCGGCGCGGCGAGACTGTTCCTGAATTTGCCGCGCAATACATCTCCACGAACGAGCATTTGATAGCCTCCCAGCTTGACTCGATCTTGATATTCAAACGGGGTCTGCAATGTATCCGGAAACACGTCGATGACTTTCACGATCCAGTCACAGTCTGTCCCCGATGTGGATCCGGTTAGGTGGACCTTTATTGGTCCGGCAATTGTCATCTCATCCGCCAAAAGATCCGTCTGATAAACGATCACATCCGGTCGACGGGATGCAAATCGCTGATCCTCGAGCATGAATTCTTTGTCATACCACTGAGTAATTTCATTCGTATACGGTACCGGTTTGTCTGGATCGTTCGTGTACTCATCGGCAGCGCCGTCCATCTCCTTTTCGTCGATTGACAGTCGCCCTTCCCTGCAAAAATAGTATTTTCGGACATCCGTCTCTTGCGGCGGCCATGCGTTCAGAATCTCCCACCGGTTCTCTCCGGTCCGAAATACTACAGCTTCATTGGACACCCACGGCGAATCTTTGAGATAGTGATTGAAAAAGGGTAACTCAATGCTGTCCGCATAGAACTCGCTGGTTTTACTCCCGTAACTTATATAGCCCAATGAGTCCCCATCGTGGCTGCCCCATTGACCATGGTACCAAGGTCCCATAACGATACCATGGTATCCGCTCCTGTTATTCTTCTCAATCTCGGCATAGCTGTGAAGCGCTCCATAAAGATTCTCTGTATCAAACCATCCTCCAACGATTAGCGTGGCCGGTTTCAGATTCTTCAAATGCGGCAAGACACTTCGTTTCGCCCAGAAATCACTCCAGACTCCGTGAGCCATGATCTCATTCCAAAAGAATACGCTGTCTTTGAAATAGACTACATTGGCATTGGGAAGTGCACCAAGCTCGAGAAAAAATTTGTATCCATCCGGCATTCCATGCTCAAATTCTACGTCTTTCTCCGACTTCGGATGTGGTCTGGGCCGGCCGAAAGCGCCGTAAAAATCGAATGCATGAGGAAGCATGAAGGCCCCGTTGTGGAAAAAATCATCGCCCGACATCCACTGGGAAACCGGAGCCTGCGGAGACGTTGCCTTTACTGCCGGATGAGCGTCAATGGTAGCCATGGTAGAATAAAAACCCGGATAGCTGATGCCCTTCACGCCCACACGACCATTGTTGGCCGGAATATTCTTGACAAGCCACTCAACCGTATCGAAGGCATCCGAACTTTCATCCACATCCCGTTTGGATTTCTTTACCGGATTGTACGGCCGGACATCCATGAATTGACCTTCCGACATATAGCGCCCGCGAACATCCTGGCGAACAACGATATATCCCTCCCGAAAATAGTTTCTCCAAAAAATAGAGACGTCCGCCGGAAATTCTTTGTCGTCATACGGTGCAATACTGTATGGGGTACGTTGCAAAAGAATCGGATACTTTTTTGAAGTATCTCGTGGTATGTACGCGATGGTGCATAGTCTAACCCCGTCGCGCATTGGAATGGAAAACACTCTTTTTTGGTAGTGAGTTGAAACCCAGGCTGAATCCACCTCTTGGGCGGCGACCAGACCCGACCATGCGAAAATCAGCAAAAATGACAATTTCATGGCTCTACTCCTAATAAGCTTACCGTATGTTCAAATCTGGCACTCAAAGCACAAAGTACTCTCCTTGGATCTAAAGAAAAATGTTTTTTGTCTTGATGGCCGCTCCATATTTCCCTTGTAACTGGGGGCTAGAAAGTCTACTTTTGCCCGTCACTTAGGTTCCTCATTTCACTACATAGTCTGGCTAATATGGCAGGTTCCGTTCCCGATATTGACACGCTGCTTGATGAAAATCGGCGTCTCCGTCGAGCGGTGGAAGAGCTTTCTGTTCTGAATGATCTTGCGCGCGTGATTGGCGGCTCGCTTAATTCCGAAGATATCATGCAAACACTGATCCGCAAGTCGCTCAAGGCGGTCAATGCCGATCAGGGCGTGGTGACTCTGGTCGACGAAGACGAGTCCAAGTCGATGAAAACACTGGTGCGCACCATGGTAACTTCCGGCGATCACGAGAAGTTTCATGTAACAGAGAACATGCTGGGGTGGATGCAACTCAATCATAAACCTCTGATGATCAACGATCCTCAAAATGATCAGCGATTCAAAGGTGTAACCTGGAATGCGGAAATCCGCAACGCGCTTAGCGTTCCCATGATAGTCAAATCCAAACTCATGGGCGTTCTGACTGTGTTTAATAAGAAAAATTTGGAGCCCTTCCAGGAGGACGACCAACGTCTGCTGGCCATCATCGCTGCACAATCCGCGCAAATTATTGAAAATGCCCGGCTATACGAACAGGAGAAATCCCTGGTCAAAATGACGGAAGAAATCCGCCTGGCCTCCGAAATCCAAATGAATCTTCTTCCGGAAAAGATACCGGCTCTTCCTAACTATGACGTGGCAGCGCGCTACGTTCCCGCACAGGTTGTAGGTGGTGACTATTTTGATTTCATACGGGTAGACCATGACCTTTGGGCTATTGCGTTGGGCGACGTTTCCGGCAAAGGCCTTCCGGCTGCCATGTTGATGTCCAACCTCCAGGCAACCCTTCGATCCTTGACGACCATGACCGACGGACCCATGACCTGCGTTGAGAAGACGAACCGATTGCTTTGTCACAGCACCGCCGA
This sequence comes from Bacteroidota bacterium, assembly GCA_020438245.1. Lineage (GTDB taxonomy): Bacteria > CLD3 > CLD3 > SB21 > SB21 > JAGQUY01. Next base: position 16,183 of record JAGQUY010000259.1, on the reverse strand, counting down.
AGGCAAATTTGTCACCTTGTTTTATGGTCTCTTGGATACGACCAAGCATATTCTTCGATTCACCAATGCCGGACACGATGCGCCCATGGTCGTCGGACCCTCCGGCGAAAAGCGTCTGAAAGGCGGAGGAATTCCCGTCGCCATGCTCGAAGATTTCACTTATGAGGAACAGAGCGTCATGATTCATCCTGGTGACGTCGTGGTTATTTTTTCCGACGGAATTCCGGAAGCTTTCGACAAGAATGAAAATGAGTTTGGTGAAGAAAGACTCTTGCAGGTGCTTCAAAGCAGGGAACGAAAGTCAGCGAATGAAATCGCTGACGCGATCATCGAAGCGGCTACCGCCCATGCCGCCGGAGTGGCCCAAGCCGATGATATGACGCTTGTCGTCGTCAAACACATTTGACTGGACCGATCATTTAAGAAACTGACTTGGCGTCTAATTTTCATTGCGGAACCGGTTCTACAAACGTAGATTCTGTTCGTACCAACCATTAGGCTTCCCAAGCTCTCTCACCGCCGCTCGTTGAACGACCAGCATGGATTGTTTTTGTACATAGCACCGAAGTTCCCGTGATAGTTCACTAAAAAAAATTGAATTTATCACGACATCCGGAACAATTTCTCAGAACCCATCAACAACCAGCGCATGACACAATTTACACGCCAAATTTCCTCTTATATCAAGTCCATGCGGAGCGTCGTCGGCATTTCCAAGTTTGGCAATTGGCTGATGTTTGGTTCTATGATCGGGTTTGTGGCCGGAGCCGGAGCCATTGCTTTCACGTACGGTCTCAACCTCTGCACCGATCTGCTTTTTGGCCAGCTGGCGCAATACCAAATTCCGACACCCGCATCTGAATCCGTCGGGGTCGAAGGCGCAGTTGATATGTCTCGGCGGTGGTTGTTCCTGCTTATCCCCGCTGTTGGCGGTCTGGCCAGCGGCTGGCTAATCTATACATTTGCCCCCGAAGCAGAGGGACATGGGACGGATGAAGTTATCAAAGCGTTTCACAGGGGTCGGGGTCTTATCCGACGAAGAGTCCCGATCTTAAAAACCCTCGCATCTATCCTGACGATAGGCTCCGGAGGGTCGGCCGGACGTGAAGGTCCGGTGGCTCAAATTGGTGCCGGATTCGGATCCTTTCTGGCCGATCTGCTCAAGTTGCCGGACAAAGACCGTCGTCTAATGGTGCTGGCAGGTATGGGCGGAGGAATTGGCAGTATGTTTCGCGCTCCTCTTGGAGGCGCCCTATTCGCTACGGAAGTTCTTTATCGGGAGCCGGATTTCGAATACGAAGGATTGATTCCTGCCATCATTTCAGCGATCGTTGCCTATTCGTTGTACGGTTTTGTATTCGGGTGGGGGGCCATTTTTGACACACCCAAATTGCTTTTTCATCAACCACACCAGTTATTGCTGTATCTCGTTTTCGGATTCATTGCCGCCGGCATAGGTATCTTGTATGTAAGGATTTTCTACGGAATGCGAGATCGCCTATTCAAGAAATTGCGGATTCCACGCCATTTTCGACCTGCCGTTGGCGGAGTGTTATTGGGAATATTAGCGTTCTTCTTTCCGCCGATCCTTGGAACCGGATACGGATGGATCCAGTTGGCAATTTATGGAAAAATTACCCTGTCTGTCATGATCGTATTTCCATTCTTGAAGATCCTCGCGACCAGTCTAACCATCAGTTCCGGAGGAAGCGGAGGCGTTTTCGCACCTTCCCTTGTTATTGGCGGAATGCTTGGAGGGGCTTTTGGAATGATTTGCACTCTCCTTCTTCCGGATTGGAACCTGCAACCTGCGGCTTTTATTATGGTAGGTATGGCCGGATTTTTTGCCGGCATTGCCAAGGTGCCCATCTCAGCGCTTATTATGGTTGCGGAAATGACAGGCAGCTACGGATTGTTGGTGCCAACCATGCTGGTCGCCGCAGTTTCGCTACTGTTGACTGGCCGTACGTCGATTTATGAAATGCAAGTCAGTCATCGGGCAGATTCCCCCGCACATCGGGGTGAGTTTCTAATGGACATTTTGGACAAGATGAGAGTCAGTGATTGTATGGTGTCCGCGAAACCGTCAAGGCTCGTGCGGGAAAACCTTCCATTCAAAGAATTATTACGACTGGTAACCCGAACAGACTACGAATACTTTTTGACGGTTGACGAAAACAAACAACTCACCGGGCTTATCGCGCTCGACGAGATTCGGCACATCATGTTGGAGCCGCACTTGGATACTTTCCTGATAACCAAGGATTTGGCGGTTCCAAATCCACCGCATGTCAACAGCAATGACAGCCTCAGTCTGGCGCTGAACCTGTTTGCGCTTCATACGCTCGACGAATTGCCTGTCGTTGAAGATAATACGTTGAGTGTCAAAGGGGTTATTCGAAAAAAAGATCTTGTTCTCGTCTATACTCAAACGTTAATCAAAACAGAGAAAAAAGCCTCGGGCGATAGTACGACGAAAACCTCCTCTACAAAGGCTGCTTTTAAGTCATGAATTGTAAAATTCTTTGCCATCCATTCTAATAAGGAGGTGTTATGAAACGATTGCCCATCCTATTGTCTTTTGCGCTGCTGACAGTTGGTTCCGTCTTCGCGCAGGACCTGGAGGATCTGGCTTCCAAGAACTATTTCGCGGTCGGACTGAGCGGAGGATACTACGCCCCGATCGGGGACTTTAATAAGAGCACCAAGGGCAATGCCGGTCCCGGGGTCAGAATCGATCTCTCGCTGGGTGTGACTTTTTATAAAAGAGTTCAGCTCCGGCTGGATCTTGACAATGAAAGCCATGGGGAAAACAAAAGCGTTCCCGGAACTAACACCGTCACCATTCGATCGAGCACGCTCAATGTGCGCTACTATATACAAAACCAACATTTCAAACCGTACGTTTCTGCAGGCGGCGGCTTGGCTGATGTGAAAGTAAAAGCGGGCGCCCTGTCCGACAAACAATCGCTGATCACGTATGCGGCTGGACTGGGACTAGAATGGGATATCTCCAAGAACATCGGAGTAGATCTTTCCGGCCAATATAGGGTGACTCCATCCAAGAACAAGAAGTTTGAATTGGGCTTGGCCAAGACGAAACTCGGATATGATGCAAACTCCATGGGCGTAAATTTGGGAATGTACTATCGTTTCGGCTTGGGATCCATGATGTAACAACAATCGTTGAAAGACAATTTTTGTAATACAACAAGAATTGATCTGTTAAAAACGCATGTGACGGGAAAAATGATCGGACAAGAAATCTCTCACTTTAAGAAATTTGAAAAACTCGGTGATGGCGGCATGGTCGTTGTTTACAAAGCCCAGGGCGCCGAGCTCAACAGCTCTGTCGCGCTGAAATTTCTCCGGGACCACCGATCGCCATCCGAAGCCGACATCCCTATCGTCGAGAAATTAGTAAACGTCATTACCGCAGCGATTCGTCCTTTTACTCATGAGAGTGCACAATGATCGGCACAACAGTAAGTCATTATAAGATACTCGAAAAAATCGGCGAAGGTGGAATGGGCGTCGTCTACAAAGCCCAGGATACTAATCTTGATCGTGAAGTTGCGCTGAAGTTCTTACCAGAACGTCTCTCGGGGTCCGAACAGGATCGTGCGCGTTTCTTGCAGGAGGCAAGAGCCGCATCTGCATTGAATCACCCCAACGTTTGCACCATTTTCGGAATCGAAGAACACGAAAAACAGATGTTTATTGTAATGGAGCTGGTCGAAGGTCAAACCCTTACCGAGAAAAAAGGAGCGATCGGTTTCAAACAGACCGTCGAAATCGGCATACAGCTTTCAGAAGGTCTCGCTGCGGCCCATGAAAAGGGAATCGTTCACCGGGATATCAAGCCCGATAATATCATGATTCGTAAAGATGGCATAGCACAGATCATGGATTTTGGCTTGGCCAAGCTTCGCGGGGTGTCGCGTTTGACAAAAGAAGGAAGTACGGTCGGAACGGCGGGATATATGTCACCGGAACAGGTGCAGGGACAGGACGTCGACCACCGTGCAGATATATTTTCTCTCGGTGTCGTTTTGTATGAATTGTTCACCGGACAGTTGCCTTTTCGGGGTGTCCACGAAACAGCACTGATGTATGAAATCGTCAACGTCGATCCCCCTCCGATGTCAGCGATCAAGCCGGAAATTGATTCGTTGCTGGATGCGGTTGTACTGGAATGTATGGAAAAGGATCCGAACGAACGAACGCAATCCGTACGACAGGTTGCCGTTGATCTGAAAAGATACAAGAGGGAATCTAGCCGTTCGCGCGTCAGCCGCGTCGCCAAAATCGATTCTTCATCCTATCGAAATCCCGCAGGAGAGCCTCTCCGTCCTGGGCGAATGACCGGCCATAGAAGCATGAGGTTTTTGCCGTGGATGTTCGCTGTCATCGGTTTGCTTGGCATGGTAACATTTGCTTTTTTTGCCTTCCGCCACCAGGATTCAAAATTTGGGACGATCCGTTCCTTCATTCTCGCCCCTGAAAAAGCCAATTTCTATTTTTACGGTCAGGATGCAGGACCCGTTATGATTTCACCCAATGGGGAATGGCTCACGTTCGCAGCAACCGACAGTCAGGGGGTTCACCGCCTGTATGTTCGGAATCTGCGCGACCTGGAATCAACCGAGTTGGCTGGAACGGAAGGCGCTCATTATCCCTTTTGGTCGCCGGATAGCCGGTTCATCGGTTATTTTGGGGACAATAAACTGCGCAAGGTGGAAGTGCAGGGTGGGCCCTCCGTCACCATTTGCGATGCCCCCAACGGCCGTGGAGGATCGTGGAATGCTCAAGGCCAAATTGTATTTTCTCCACTGGCCTCCTCACCGCTTTTTGTGGTTTCCGCATCGGGCGGAGATCCGAAACAAATAACGACCATGGATTCACTCCGAAAGGAACAGACCCACCGGTGGCCCTATTTTCTGCCTGACGGCGAGCACTTCCTGTACCACGCACGAACTGCGGTTACCGGCGCGCAGACCGAAAGTGACGCGATATGTCTCGCCTCGCTGGATGGCAAGGTAAGCCGTATCCTGGTCGCAGCATCGTCCAATGCGGCGTTTGGCGCCGACCATCTTTTATTCATGAGGGGTAGCACGCTTGTCGCACAGTCGTTCGACACAGATAAACTGACGTTGAGGGGAGATGCTGTTCCGATCGCCGATGAAGTCTTGAATGACGCCGGATTCAATCTTGCTGTATTCTCGGTATCTCAAAACGGCATCCTTGTTTACCAGAAGGGCAGTGCCCAGGCCGGATCGCGCCTTGTATTGTGCGATGCGACCGGTAAGGAAATCAAGGACATCGGCGAGGTGACTGAGTTTTATACGCCACGTATTTCGCCCGACGGAAATAAAGTCGCAGTAGGAACCTTCGACGCGAAGTCCCGAAACCAGGACATATGGGTTTACGAAATCGGACGCGGCATTCGAACGCGATTCACCTTTTCCGGAACAATTGAATTCACGCCGTTGTGGTCCCCCGACGGTTCGCGTATTGTATTTAGTTCTCTGCGCAATGGGATCAACCAGCTATTTGAAAAATCTGCCACCGGTGCCGGGAACGAGCAACCTCTTTACGAGTCCGACGAGCAAAAAAATCCGACGGATTGGTCGCCGGACGGAAACTATATATTATATGATGTCCAATCCGACAACACCAAAGGCAGTGACATCGGACTGCTCAGCCTGAGCAATGCGGGTCAGTTCTCCAAGTCGTCAACCTTTCTGGCGGAACCATTCAATGAGCTGGATGCCGTTTTTTCACCGGACGGACGCTGGGTAGCTTATACGTCGGACGAATCGGGGCAGGAAGAAGTTTATGTACGTCCGTTTCCGGGTCCTGGAGGCAAATGGCAGGTTTCGACCGACGGCGGAAAGCTCCCGCGATGGCCCCGATACGGGAAAGAGCTGTACTACTTTAGCCGGAACACGATCATGGCTGCAACCCTGATTCCCGAGGCAACCTCAATCAAAGTGTCTTCCATTCGACCCGTTTTCAAAATACGCCCGATCACAACGGGAACAATCTATGACATAACTAGCGACGGGAAACAATTTGTAATCAATACACGGATCGATCCAACGGATACATCACCGATAACGATGGTCCTCAATTGGAGCGAAGAACTGCGAGGAAAATAGTTCTATGCCAATCCGGATCGACCGAACTGAATTGTTGAATGATGAAGGATAGCCTCATGAAGTTTCTTTTGATTATGTCTGTTTTTATGGTGCTGTTAGGCATATCTCCGGTTTCCGCCCAATCCAAACCCGAGACGTTGGCCTCCAAGGTCGCCGGAATGAAAAAATTCCCAGGGTATTATGATTTCTATTGGGACGTGAAACAAGGAAAAGTGTGGCTTGAGATCAATCGATTAGATGAGGAATTCCTCTATCTTACTTCCATGCCCAATGGAATCGGATCCAACGATATCGGTTTGGATCGTGGGCAGTTCAGCAATCAGCGTATAGTCAAGTTTCAACGACAAGGCAACAAGATTCTTTTAGTTCAGCCCAACTACGACTACCGTGCTTCCTCCGACAACACAATGGAGCGACGAGCGGTGAAGGAATCATTTGCTGAATCGGTTTTGTGGGGATTTGAAGTCTCGGCGGAGGAAGACGGTCGGGTCTTAATTGATGCAACGACGTTTTATCTCAATGATGCGCACGGTGTTGCTGAAGCTTTGGCCCGGTCCGATCAAGGAAGTTTCCATCCTGAACCAAGCCGAAGCGCTATTTTTTTGGAGCGAACCAGAAATTTTCCAAATAATACAGAAGTTGAGGCGATCATCACGTTTACCGGGCAACCCAAGGGAAGTTGGATTCGCGAGGTTTCGCCTGCTTCCAATTCAGTGACGGTTCATGAGCATCATTCATTTGTCAAATTGCCCGATGACAAGTACGTTCGAAGATCTTTTGATCCGCGATGCGGGGTAATTCATTTTTCATACAAAGATTTTTCTCAACCCATCGAGTCACCCCTGGATCAACGCTTCATTCTTCGTCATCGTCTCGAGAAAAAAAATGTTGCCGACGCTGTCAGTGAGCCGATCAAGCCGATCGTTTACTATGTCGACGGGGGGGCTCCAGCACCCATCCGTGATGCGCTGATGGAAGGTGCGTCGTGGTGGAGCGATGCCTTTGAAGCGGCAGGGTTCAAAAATGCGTTCGTCGTGAAAATACTTCCCGACAGCGTCGACCCGATGGACGTTCGATTTAATGTGATTCAGTGGGTTCACCGCGCGACACGGGGTTGGTCGTATGGAAACCCCATTTATGATCCAAGAACGGGCGAAATTATCAAAGGCCATGTTACGTTGGGATCTCAACGCGTCCGGCAGGATTATCTGATTGCCTGTGGACTTCAGGCTGCATTTACTCAAGACCAAGATCGTTTCGAAGAAAGGACTCAATTTGCGCTTGCTCGACTGCGTCAATTGGCAGCTCATGAAGTTGGGCATACCCTCGGATTGGAACACAATTTCGCAGCCAGTGTCTCAGACCGTGCATCCGTTATGGATTACCCTCACCCTCTGGTAAAACTCGGAGATAACAAAGAACTGGACTTTTCCGACGCCTATGCGGTTGGAATAGGCGCATGGGACAAGATTACAGTTCGATACGCCTATTCACAGTTCGTGTCTGGAAACGAACGTGTTCAGCTGAACGCGATTCTCAAGGAAGCATACGATCAGGGAATTCAATACATCACCGATGCTGATGCACGGCCGCCAGGCGGGGCTCACGCCACGGCGCATTTGTGGGATAACGGGACGGATGCAGCACACGAATTAACCCGCGTAATGGAAGTGCGACAGCGTGCGCTGGATGCTTTTTCTGAGAGTACCATCCGAAAAGGCAGTCCAATGGCGACGCTGGAAGAGGTGCTCGTCCCTGTCTATTTGTTTCACCGATACCAAACAGAGGCGGCTGTCAAATTATTGGGCGGCGCTTACTACACCTATGCGCTTCGCGGCGACGGTCAAACCGTTTTTACTCCGGTTTCCGGAAAGATTCAACGGTCAGCCCTGAGTGCTGTATTAAGAACAGTGCACGCACGTTTTTTGTTCCTCCAGGACCGAATTGTTCAGCTTGTAGCGCCACGGCCACCGGGCTACACCCGACACCGCGAACTTTTTGAAACGCACGATGGTGTACTCTTCGATCCGCTGGCGGCGGCTGAAAGTGCCGCCGACCATACGTTCGGTCTTTTGTTAAATACAGAGCGAGCCAACCGACTCGTGGAGTTTCACTCACGTCACGCTGATTTGCCGGATCTCGGAACGGTTTTGGACTCTATTTTTGCAGCGACGTGGAAAGTCAAACATAATGATGCGGAGCTGGATGAGGTTCAGCGAACCATCAATGGTGTCGCTCTATTCCACGTTATGCGAATGAGCCTAGATCCTCAAGCCACTCTGCAACTACGCGCCATCGTCCATCAAAGACTGGACGAATGGAAAAACTGGCTGACTTCAAAATCGAAGAAAGAATCCGAAAGACAGTGGCAGGCGAGTTATGCCTACGCAGCTTTTCAAATCCAATCTTTCCAGGACGATCCGGCTGACGTCGAACTGAAGAAACCCGCACGCCTTCCACCCGGATCCCCGATTGGCGAGTTTGATAATTAGTAGTTTTCTCAACTTAGTAAGAAAGGAAAAAGACTTTCATGATCGGGCAGACAATTTCACACTATAAAATTCTTGAAAAACTGGGCGAGGGCGGTATGGGTGTAGTCTACAAAGCACAAGATACAAAGCTTGACCGCTTTGTTGCGATGAAATTCCTGCCGCAGAGATTGGCGGATTCCGAACAGGATCGTGCGCGCTTTATCCAAGAGGCCAAGGCAACGGCGGCATTGAATCATCCGAACATCCTCTCCATTTATGAAATCGATGACGGAGCTGACAATGCCTTCATAGTACTGGAATACATCGACGGACAAACGTTAAAGGACTACCTTGCGGCCCTGAAGTCGGGCTCCGGTGTGCCAGTAAAGCAAGCCATCGAATGGATAAAAGAAATCGCATTGGGTCTGAAAGTAGCCCATGACAAAAACATTATTCACCGGGATATCAAAGCAGAGAACATTATGCTGACCAAGGCGGGTCAGTTGAAGATCATGGACTTTGGATTGGCGAAATTCAGAAGTAAAGGAACCCTGACGAAGGCCGGCACTTCGGTGGGAACGCTGGCCTATATGTCACCCGAGCAGGCACAAGGCCAAAAGGCCGATCATCGTTCCGACTTGTGGTCATTAGGAATCGTCTTTTTTGAGTTGCTCACCGGAGACCTGCCTTTCAAATCGGAGCATGAAGCCGGATTGATGTATCTTGTCGTGAATCAAGATCCTCCCATGCCCAGTGAGCTCGACCGGCGTCTGCCTTCATCGATAGACTCCCTTCTCATGAAAATGCTGGAAAAGGACCGGGACAAAAGATTTCAGAATGTCGATGAATTTGTGACGGAGTTGACTGCACTCAGCCTGAATTTGGATGCCAAACAGGACACACTAAAGAAAATGGCGATTGCCGTTCTTCCTTTTACCACGATCGGAGGGGATAAAGAAAATGAGTATTTTGGTGACGGTTTGACCGATGAACTGATTGTAAGTCTCTCGCAACTGAAGGATTTTGACGTCATCTCCCGTACCAACTCCGTCCAGTATAAAAATACCTCCAAGGACATCAAAACGATCGGAAGAGAATTGGGGATACGATATCTGTTGGAAGGCAGCGTGCGTAAATTTCAAGACAATTTGAGAATCACCGTTCAGTTCATTGATGTGGAAAACGGCCGTCAGCTTTGGGCAGAATCTTTCAAAGGCAAAATGGAAGACGTCTTTGACATTCAGGAACAGGTTTCCAAACAAGTGGTCGACGCCCTGATGATCAAGCTCTCTCCCAACGAAAAGGTGATCCTGAGCAAACGCTCGACCGTGAATGCAGAAGCATTCGACTGTTACCTGCGAGCTCGCGAGTTTCTATATCGCAGAACGAAAAGCAGTCTGCAGTTTGCCATTCATCTGTTCCAAAAAGCTATTGAGCTGGATACACGATATGCGGCGGCCTACGCGGGTCTTGGTGAATCGTATGCCACACTGCATTACGATTACGATACCAAAGAAATCTGGGTGGACAAAGCAATCGAATCAAGTCTCAAAGCGCTGATGTATGATTCGACTGTCGCAGAAGCCTATGCGGCGCTTGCATTGGCATACTTCAGCAAAAAATCGATTCAAGAGGCGGAAGCGGCGGCCCGCAAAGCCATTGACCTGGGACCAAACATTTTCACCGGGTATTGGGTTTTGGCCAGAATTTGTCATGTGTTAAACCGTGATTTGGAAAGCGTAAGTCTTCTGAAAAAAACGATCGAACTGAATCCCGATTTTCATACGGCATACGGCGAACTTCGTATGGCGTATGAACGATTGGGCGAGAAGGAAAACATGGAGGCCATCATCCAAACGATGTTGGAGGTATTTCCTGTCTACTTGTCCAAACATCCGGATGATGCCCGTTCCCACGTTCACTACGCCATCCAGCTTGCGACGCATGGAAAGACGGATGAAGCCCTGGAGCAAACAAAGAAGGCCATTGAGTTGAGTCCCGATGATCCGTTGATGTTTTACAATGCAGCCTGTGTGTATGCCCGTCTTGGTCAGAAAGAATCGGCTGTTGAAACGTTGCGGAAGTCGGTTGTTGCCGGACTGGAGGACTACGAGTGGATTAAGACAGATCCCGATTTTGATTCGATTCGAAATGAGCCCGGTTACATCGAACTCATGAAAGGAAAATAGCCTCTTGAGTGAACAATCCTTTTCCTATTACAAACTTTTTTGGATGGGCACCGGAATAATGAATGGAGCAGGCAGGATATGATCGGTACGACAATCAGTCACTACAAGATTCTCGAAAAACTTGGTGAAGGGGGCATGGGTGTCGTTTATAAGGCCGAGGACACCAAGCTTGACCGAATGGTTGCATTGAAATTTCTTCCCGACCGCGTTTCCGGATCCGAACAGGACCGGGCACGTTTCCTGCAGGAAGCCAAGGCGGCATCGGCTCTCAATCATCCGAATATTTGCACAATCCACGGTATCGAAGAGCATGAAAAGCAGATGTTCATCGTCATGGAGCTTGTCGAGGGTCAGACGCTTACCGAAAAGAAGAGCTCCATCAGTTTCAAACAAGCCATAGATATTGGTATACAGCTCTCTGAAGGACTTGCGGCGGCTCACGAAAAGGGCATCGTCCACCGGGACATCAAACCCGATAACATTATGATCCGTAAGGATGGTATCGCACAGATCATGGATTTTGGTTTGGCCAAACTGCGAGGCGTTTCACGTCTTACCAAGGAAGGCAGTACGGTTGGAACCGCCGGATACATGTCACCCGAGCAGGTTCAGGGGCAGGATGTGGATCATCGTGCAGATATATTCTCGCTGGGCGTTCTGCTTTATGAATTGTTTACGGGTCAATTGCCTTTTCGCGGGGTTCATGAAACGGCACTGATGTATGAAATCGTCAACGTGGATCCGGCTCCGATGTCTGCATTGAAACCCGATATCGATCCGTCGCTGGATGCCATCATTCTTGAATGTATGGAGAAGGATGCAAACGAACGGACCCAGTCGGCCAAACAAATTGCAATCGATTTAAAGAGATTCAAAAGAGAATCCAGCAGATCACGTGTCAGTATGGTCAGACCGGCTATGACCCATTCAAAAGCGGGTTCTTCGGAATTTCCAAAAGAAAACCCGGCAGCCGGACGCCCGGCGACATGGCTCTTATTGAGTATGGTGGCGGTTGTCATGCTGTTTATCGGCTATGGCCTTTCCTATTTTACCGCTGCTCCCGCTGCCGCATTGCCCGTGATCAGGGCATCCATCGAATTGCCAAACGGACTTCGGTACAACGACAATGTTGGAGGCAATTCTTCCATCTCTCCGGACGGATCAAAAGTTGTTTTTGCCGGATCCGATTCGCTCTCCCGCAAGGGTCTCTGGGTTCTTTCATTGAGTACAAATGAAACGAAAGCTTTGGCCGGTACCGATAACGCTCAGTATCCGTTCTGGTCTGCAGACGGACGTTCAATAGGCTTTTTTGCCGACGGAAAAGTCAAAACGATCGATGCCATGGGCGGTCCGGCGATTGAGGTTGCGGACGCACCATTTGGGCGCGGCGGCGCTTGGAACAACAAGGGCGTGATACTCTACTCGCCGTCCGTCAGCGACCCAAACCTGTATGCAGTGCCTGCCTCCGGAGGAACGCCGCGGGCAGTGACTGCGTTTGATTCCTCGCTGGCTTCAGCGCCTCGATTTCCCTGTTTTCTTGCGGACGGCAACCACTTTCTTTTCTCCTTTCTAAAATTGTCTTCGTCCTTTTCCCATTCTTCGATTTATCTTGGCGCGTTGGATGATACAACAACAACCGTCATACTGGAAGATGTCGCTCATGGACTGTACAGTTCCGGCTTTTTATTTTACCTTCGGCAGGGAATCCTGATGACGCAACCGTTTGATGCCGGATCGCTTCAACTTTCCGGCAAACCGGTGTCACTTCAGGGCAACGTAAATTCCTGGCTGGCCCGGGCAAAGGGGGATTTTTCTGTCAGTACTAACGGTGTACTGTTGTATGCGATCAGTTCGGGCTCACACGAGAGCGAACTGCTATGGATTGAAAACGACGGCAGCGAATCCGTAATTGGTAAATTTGAAAACTGGATGACGATCGCTCTCTCTCCGGACGAATCAGTGGTTGCCTACGACAAGATCGACGAGGCACGTACCAATTCCGGCATTTGGCTGTTCGATCTGCGTAATAAAGTCCACACTCGCCTCACTTTCACAGGGGGCGTTGGTGCCGTCAGTCCGTGTTGGTCCGGTGACGGAAAAAAGATTTACTATCATTCCGAGATCGGAGGAAGCAAAGCCAGTCTGTATGTAAAACAGTCGGACGGATCCGGAGAGGAACTCTTGGTGGCCCAGGGCGGGCCGAGTTCTAACATTTTCAATTATACCCCCGAAGATATTTCTCCGGACGGTCGATTTCTTCTTATGCGGGTTGGAAATGAGTCCGGGAGCGAACTGCAGGTTATTGATTTGACGAAGGCTCAAATACCGGCATTGCCCGAAAGACTTGACATCCAGGGAAGCAAAGGAAAGTTCTCACGGGACGGAAAGTGGATTGTGTATGAGTCCACGGAGTCGGGGGTCAGCAAAATTTATGTGTCTTCTTTCAGGGACAAGAAGGGGAAATGGCAGGTTCCATCGGATGCGGCCAATGGTCCCATGTGGGGCAAAGATAAGGTCGTCTATTACTCGACGGCGCGCGATCGTTATGAGGGATGTTCTGTATCGTTTTCGACAGGAAGTCCGATGTTTGGGCAACCGAAACCGCTATTTCCGGACGGGCGCATGAAGAATGTACTGATTCGCGATGTATCCAAAAGCGGGAACAGGTATATCGCATTGCGGCCCGTCAATGCCGGTATCGGTGCGGATCTTCATTTGATTGTAAACTGGAAAGAATTGGCAAAGACGGAATGACAAAAGGAACGTAGAAGCATGATCGGGACCATCATCGGGTTTTTTCGACGGGACGACCCCGCATTGTGTGGGGCGACCTTTTTTCCGGGCAAACTGCAATTAGCGCACTGTCCTATGACTTGTCCCCGGACGGAAATCGATTTGTGACCACCCGATCGGCCTCAAATGGTCCTCGTGGTCAGAACGGAAATCAGATTCACGTGCTTCTGAACGGGTTCGACCAATTGAAAGATTGATCCATTCCGGGACGAACCGTTGGCTTGAACTGGTTTAAGTAGCAGTCGCTTTGATGTTTTGAATTCCGAGAGGATGTTTTAGAATAGATAGATTATCTTGTTAATGGAGCAGACATGTCACTACATGGTGTAACGTTGACGTCGATCACCAATTCGGCCTCTCACTTGCTTGAAGTGAAGAAAGAGAGCTTGCGTGTCGGCGATTGGATCTTTGCCAAGACGATGAATTCCGTCTATCGGGTACGTGTTGTCGGTGGCGGTTTGTATGAAGTCTCCGGAGGATGGTTTGACGCGCGTGGGCTCGCGCCTGCGATCACGCGTATTAACGGCTGCACTTGGGGCAGTCGTGTGATAAAAACAAATATCGTCGCGGCATGCGGCATGTCGATCGAATTTCCCAAACGCATCGTGACCAGTATCATTGTTTCAATCGTTCACGTTCCAAATAGTAGATCGAATTGAAGAAGGACAGTCGTTGAATGTACGCAGAGATGGCTAGTCACAAGCGCAGTTTGTGCCCTTTCGTAGAAAATACACAGGGATGGGTAACGCCTTTTACATGAACAATGATTGAGCAACAGATTCCGGCCTTCGCTGGCGTGACAAATGGAGCTTCAAAAGCATGATTGACAAAACAATTTCACACTACCGCGTTCTTGAGAACTTACGCGAACCCCACTCCTGCTCTTCGACGAAGCTCAGGGCAGGCGTTCAGGGTGAAGGCGGGAGGCATCGACGATGATTGGACAAACGATCTCACACTACAAAATACTCGAGAAGTTGGGCGAGGGCGGCATGGGTGTTGTTTACAAGGCCGAGGATACCAAGCTCGACCGGGAGGTGGCCCTCAAATTCCTGCCACATCACATCTCTTCCAGCGACGTCGATCGGGCAAGGTTTTTACAGGAAGCCAAGGCCGCTGCCGTGCTGAACCATCCCAACATTTGCACGATTCACGACATCGCGGAGGATGCCGGAGAGCAATTCATCGTCATGGAGTATGTCGACGGCGTTACCATGAAAGACAAGTTTTCGCCCGCCCCGCTCAAGCTCAACGATGCAGTCAATTATGCCATTCAGATCGGCGAAGCCCTGCAGGAAGCCCATTCGAAAGGCATCGTTCATCGGGATGTTAAGTCCGAAAACATCATGGTGAACTCCAAAAATCAGGTCAAGGTAATGGATTTTGGATTGGCCAAGTTACGCGGTTCGGTCAAACTGACGAAATCTTCGAGCACCACCGGAACGCTCGCCTATATGGCGCCTGAACAGATCCAGGGATCGGACACCGACGCCCGTGCGGATATTTTTTCCTTCGGTGTCGTTCTTTATGAAATGCTGACGGGCCATACGCCGTTTCGAGGTGAACACGAAGCCGCGATGATGTATTCAATTATCAATGAAGAACCCCAGCCGATTCAGAAATTCCGGGACGATCTATCTTCCGAGATGCTGCATATTCTGAACCGCGCACTCGAAAAAGATCCTGAAGAACGATACCAGACGGTCAAAGATATGACCATCGATCTCAGACGACTGAAAAAGGAATCGACGCGAATCGTTCGAACCACCAGTACATTTGTCGTGGCCGACGAGGAAAAAGAGGTACGACAGGTTTCCGGCGGTTCCAAGAAATCCAACAAAACACTATGGATGGGAATTGGCGTCACCGGACTTCTGGCTGCGATCCTTGTCCTATGGTTCTTCGGCAGGTCACCGGAATTAAATCCTCAGATGATTCTTCGCGTCCTGCAAATACCCTTTACTCAGATCGGATATCCCGGCATGTCTCCCGACGGCAAGTGGATTGCCTTTCCGGCCGCATCGGCCGACAATCGGTGGGACATTTATTTCATGAATACACTGGGCGGAGAACCGCGCCGGATCACATCCGATTCGGCGATTTATATGCAGAGTACGGATATTTCCCCCGATGGCAGTTTGATCGCCTACGATAAGGCAACGAGTCCAACCGACATTGCCATTTACGCGGTGCCGTCGTTGGGTGGAATCAGTACCAAAATTGCGGATGGCGGAGGTTTGCCACGGTGGAGGCCGGATGGAAAACGAATTGGCTTCATCACGTTGAAGCTCTCCGATTTCTGGTCTGTAAACACTGACGGAAACGACAAAAAATTAGAGTTTACGGATTCTATTTCATTCAATGCCGCGGGACAACTGACGCGTGTGTCTTTTTCGTGGTCGCCGGATGGCAACTCCGTGGCCTGGCTCACCACCTTTTCGTCCTATCAGGAAATCTTCATCTGGGACTTGATTTCACACAGATCGCGTCAACTCACGTTCGACAAAAAAAATATCGATGAAGTATGTTGGATGCCGAATAATCAAATCGTTTTTTCATCCAACCGGGG